>DAOWNM010000098.1 GCA_030642565.1 Bacteroidota bacterium
CAAAATCTGTAAGCTCTATGCTGACGGGGAGGACCGGGAAGATTTAAAGCAGGAGATTATTTATCAGCTGTGGAAATCCTATCCGACCTACCGTGGTGATTCAAAGTTCCAGTCGTGGATGTACCGTGTAGCCCTGAATACGGCAATGCTTGGCCTGAGGGCCCGGAAAATGAAGTACATAAGGCTTTCGGATCATGATGTGGAGATCCCTGAGGATCCTTTTGAGAATCAGGATCAGAAGATCAGGGTAAGGCAATTGTACAGACAGATTTCAAAACTAAAAGACCTGGATAAGACCATTATTTTCCTCTACCTGGAACAGTGTTCCTACGATGAGATCGCTGAGATTACCGGGATCAGTACCAAAAATGTAAGTGTACGCCTGGTGAGGATCCGGGAGAAACTCAGAGCGAAATTGCACATACAAAATACGGCACCATGAAAAAGGATAAACTGATTCATATGTGGCAGGAGGGAAGTGACCGGATGTTCAGGGATGAAAAAATGGACAGAGACATGATTACACAATATTTGAACGAAAAGACACTGAAAGGAAACAGGAGTATCAATTTCAATCTTGTTTTTTACGGAGCAGTACAGGTGGCCAACATCATCCTGCTCTCCATGAATCTGGCGGGTTACCTGAATAACCCGGCAATGGTATGGGTCCTGATTTCCCAGATAGCCTTCACCATTGGAATCCTGGTATTTGGGATGGATATCTTCTATAAATTCAGGGAGATCAACAACTACAGCGACTCACTGCAAAACCTGATTCAAAAGCAACTCTGGTTTTTCCGGAAACCTTATGAGGTCTGGCTGGTCCTGGCCTCGGTTTCGGTCATCATTCTGATGACCAATGTGAACCTGTACATTGATAACGACAATGGAACGTATATCATCAACAACAAGGTGATGTTTGTGGGTGTGACCCTTGCGGCATTCCTTATTATCTATGGAGCACAAAAAATGACGAGTCTGCTGGGATTGCGCAGGCTGAAAACCTACCTGGCCGACCTGCAGCAGGGGGCGCTGGACCAGAGCCAACAAATGGAGCGCTCCAGAAAAAAATACTTCTGGCTATGGGTGGCAGTTTTTATAATCCTTACTACCTCCCTGGTATTCGGGATAATGACCGCTCTCAGGTGAACTCTCCTTTTACCTTATTGATCCCTTCCAGGACCCTTTCAGGGGTCATGGGCATCTGGAAAAGACGGGCACCACAGGCATCATAGATGGCATTGGCAAGTGCCCCGCCCATACAGATAATGGCCGGTTCACCACCCCCTTGGGGCGGCTGATCCTGGCGGTCCAGGATCACGTTGTCGATCATCACCACTACCCAGGTCCCGGCATCGGTTCCATATGCCATACCAATCCCTCTTCCCCTGAATCCTCCACCAAGGAAAGGTGAGATCACCCTTACATCCTCCAGCTCCATTTTCAGTTCTCTGGCAATATGATCCTGCGCTCCGAAAGGTGACTGGGCAGAAGCCCATACAGTTACTTTATTTCAGTTTGTTGCGTTCTCATAATCTTCCCGGGTATCAATGTCCACAAGGATCCCGGGCTCATCCACCTCCACCTCCAGCACATCTTCAGGAAAGTGGTGCCGCAGTGACCTGAGTCCCTCTTCCAGGTCCAGGCTCTCTACCTCTTTCCTGTACTTCATATCCACAAGCAGGGGGTGTCCCCGGCGGTAGTTATACACCGGGATAACAATTCCATATAACTCCTCATTGTAAGCATCAATCACTGTATTGGTTACAGCCGGAGAGATCCCAGGCTGGTCCCCCAGGAATATGAGGGCCGTTACGGCATCCGGTGGCAGGGCCCTGATTCCGCAGATTACAGAAGAAAGCATCCCTTGTTCATGTCTTTTGTTGTGACAGAACTGAACAGGTTTTTGCCCTATGGTTTGCTGGATCTTTTCATGGTTGGGTCCAAGCACCACTATCACGTGGTCTATGGAGGAATTCAGCACGTTCTCAATGACAGTCTCAATGATGGTACTTTGACCAAAAGGCAGCAACAGTTTCTGACTGCCCATGCGCCGGGAAGAGCCGGCTGCCAGTATAACGGCCCAGTTACTTCCCATAAGATTCTTCTTTTCTGTTGCGTACTTCCACCAGCTGGGCAGCGATACTGATGGCGATCTCCTGAACTGTTTTGGATCCAATGGGCAGACCAATGGGGGTATGAATGGCTGACCACTGTTCGGGGGTGGCCCACCCTTCATCGAGGAACTGATTTTTCATGATCCCCACCTTGTGGGTACTGCCGATCATCCCAATAAAGGCTGCATCTGAGCCGATGCAGGCTCTCAGGGCTTCACCATCATGGGCATGTCCCCTGGTAACGATGACGATGAAGGTATCCGCATCAGGCTTCAGCTCATTCAGGGCTTCGCCAATCTCCTTGACCACCAGATGATCTGCATCAGGAATGTGATCACTGCTGGCAAAATCGGGACGGTCATCCACCACGGTTACCTCGAACTCCAATAGCATTCCAAGATGGGCCAGGGCCTTTCCTATATGTCCTCCTCCGGCAATCACCAGGTGAGGCATGGGTTTGATATGTTCCAGGAAGGCCATTTCAACCTGGTGCAGGGGATTTGCTTTCAGATCAATTTCGGTATATCCGTATCTTAGGGCCTGCTTCAAATGATCCCGGATCAACTTCTTAAATGCCGGTTCCAATCCAGCTGGAAGATCCAATCCAGCTGGATGATCCTCCGGTCCGGTTCTGTTGATCCAATACCGCCTGATCATCCTTCCCTGGTCATGTTTCTGGCTGACCCCTGTAAGGAGGAATCCATCCTGGCGTCTGGATAGGGTATTTTCCATCTCCTCCAGGGCAGCCAGATGAATGGAAGGATCTGCATCGACAAGGACCTCGGCTTCACCTCCGCAAATGGCCCCAGCAGCACCCTGTTCCGAATCAAGATTGAAGTAAAAATGGTCCGAGACCCTTGAAATCATAACACTCTCGGCAATGTGCTGCACTTCGCTCTCCAGCAGTCCGCCTCCCACCGTTCCAGCCAGCAGTCCGTGTTCACAGAAAAGTGCAGAACTTCCGGGTCTCTGGGGAGTCGATCCTGCTGTTCGTACTACGGTAGCAATAACGATTCCGGTTCCTGACCGGATCTGTTCAAGTATCATATGGTAGATACTTCTCATGCTATCAATTGCTTGGGTGAAGCTTAAATGATTCTGACCAGTGTGATGATCAGGATAGAGCATATCAGCACTGCAGGCGACCACAACCTGGACAAAAGAGAGGTTTGTATCCTGTTTTCTTCCCGGATTTTACTGTATACCAGCCTGCTGTCAGGTATCCCAGGGGAACTGTAATCATAGAAATCACAATGGCAACAGGTGCTGTGTATACGGCCAGTGGAATGTTGGTAGATGCATAGAAGCAGGCTGCAGATCCTGTGGCAAATCTCACCAGGGGGAACATGGCCGTAACGATGATAGCAGCTCCGGCACCCAAAAGAATCCGGTTAATCAGTCTTGTTGAGAATTGATTCTTAACGGGCAAAAGTTTGCGCGTAATGCTCCAGATAAAGGAGACCCGGAAAAATGCCATCCCGGTAAGAATAGCACCCGTAAACAGGGCGGCACATTTTTGAAGTCCAATACCGGCAGCAAATTCAGTCAGGCCCCAGACAGACCAGACAACCACAATAATTCCCAGGTTTGATTTAACGGTGGAGGTAGTCATAATAGAAACATTTTTAGCTATATAAATATATGATTTTTATTGACTTCCCTCTTCTAAGATTGTAACTTGTACAGTCAGAAACCCCTTATTTATCTGATCATGAATAATCAGTACTTATGTCCTTATTGCAGGGGCCATATAAGGGTGGGAGATTACATTGTATTCAAAATCCGGAATACAAGAAGAGAGAAAGGATTGCTGCTGGTCCATCCCGAAGTTGGCAACTATTCAAGCATTAAACATCCCCTGTTTCACTTTGAAGAGGGTGAGCGGATCGATTTCTTTTGTCCGCTCTGTTTGCAGAGTCTGGATGCTGAGGTGGATGAAAACCTGGTTCATGTGGTGATGGTTGATGAACTGCAAACCGAGCATGAGATCTATTTCTCCCGCATTGCCGGGGAGCAGAGCACATACCAGGTTTCGGAGGAGGGTATAAAAGCAACCGGCGAACATTCGCACCGGTATACCATCTTCAAAATGCCGGATGAACTATTCCAGTACCTGGACAACTAGGATCCTGCACCTCCTGCCTTCAAGCTGTTTTACCTAACAAAACGGCATCATCATTGTTATTTCTATTAAAGGAGTAATGGAAATATCAGGCAGCAGCAATGGCATACTGAATATTCAACCTCTGGGATTTCCCTGGGCAATGATTTCGTTTTAATGGATGGAAGGGAGGAATTTCCGGGTTAATGGAGCTCAAATAGAAGCCAGGTGTCGGGATCGAGTATAATTTCCTCCGGTTTAAAAGGCAGATCAAAGGTAAATGTCTGCTCCGATGCATGGATGGTTAGCCTTTTTCTAACCAATTTTCCAGAGTTATTCTTAATCTCTACTTCCAGGGGAAATGCAAAAACGTAATGTTCCTGGTGCTGACTGATGGTCAATATGATTTTTTTGCCGCGTGTTTTCCAACGTGCAGAAAGTACGGGGTGTCCCGACTGGTAAAACCATTGCTGGAAGAAATCATTATAGCTTTTTCCTGTTACTGACTCTACTACAGCCAGGAAATCTTCTGTAAGGGCATTGCTGAATTTGAATCTGTCATAGAAAGTCTGTACACACTCCTGGAACAACTCATCTCCCATATCATGTCGCAGCATATGAAGTACCCAGCCGGCCTTTTCATAAGAGTTCTTATTGAGCAGGCGAATGGACACAGGAAGGGTTGTATCCACAATGGGGGCTAGTCTGCGGTGGGCAAATCTTAACACCTGTCCCCTCTCATCCAGCATGGAGGCCACAAACGCTTCCCGGCCGTGTGTATGCTCGATATAGATATCGGTGAGGTAAGTGGCAAACCCTTCACTGAGCCAGATGTGGTGCCAGTCCAGTTCCGAAACTGCATCGCCAAACCACTGGTGGGCAATCTCATGGGCAAAAAGAGTCTCATGGTCCTGTTTCCCGTTGACGGTCCGTTCATGATAGAAGATGCAGCTGGCATTTTCCATACCCCCATAGACTGTTTTGGATTGCACATTGGCCAGTTTCAGATAGGGATAGGGGGCGATATAGGATTCAAAAAAATCCAGGGGTTTTGTGGCGATGCTGTAATCATAGAAGCCCTCCTCCCGGTTTTGGGGATAGACCCAGGTGGAGACTGGAACCCCCGATAGGCTTTGAATCTCCTCTACCGCGAAAGGGCTCACCCCGATAACCATCAACTTGGTGGAGAGCGGGACCGATGTTTTCCAGTGTGAAATCACTCTTCCTGCCTCTCTCTTTTCAGAGAGGTTTTCCCCTACGGCAACCACCTCGTAATGATCCGGTGCTGATACAATAAACTCTGCTACAGCCTTATCTGACGGGTGGTCCACCAGCGGCAGCCAGTGATGGCCCCGGTTGGGCCAGTTGTCGCCAAAGAAGGTCCGGTCGCCATATTTGTTTTTCGAGATAATCAGGCCATCAGTGGGAACTCCACTGTAAACGATCCTGTAGCTTCGTTGTGTCCCTTTTGGGGCCCTGGGAATAGTGAGGGTAATGCGATCATCCTGATGAAGATAGAGAACTTCCCGGCCATCCTCGGTAATCTGCTCCACCTTCATTCCGGCAGTGTCTGCAAGGCTGTAGGATAGATCGAGTTGAAACTGGTCCACATTCTTCCTGAACGCGATCTCAATATCAGCTATACCATGAATAACATTGGTAGTATCGTTCAGGTCGATCTCAAAACGGTAACTGAGCACATCGATGGCCTCGAATCTGTTGTGATGATCCTGACCCTTTAAAGGTAATACCAGGAGAGCAGTCAGTAGATATAGAAGCAGAAGTTTTTGCATGATATTCAGGTTCCCGGTCTATTTTGGCGCCGAAATTTATAAATTTTTCAATAAATCACTGATACTGGCGGATGGAGAATGAAGCTGGCCTGTTGACAAAAAGCGGAGATCTATCTAACAGCTTTTTTGAAACTGATGGCCATGCCTCCCCCCGAATTATTTACGGTGGTTTCATAATGATTTAAGCCCTGCAGAAAAACCAGGTAATCCTTGTTCCAGCGAACGCCTGGCCTGTCCGAAACATTGTGGGTGGTATAACATCCGCCAACCTTCAATTTGGGATCGACAGCTTCAAAATAGCGCTGATACCACCCCTTATCTGCATCGCTGAAAACAAAATCAAAGGGACCCGTCAGGTTCGGAACCAGCTCATGGGCGTTGGCGAGCCTCGCGTCGATAATGTGATCAACACCGGCCTCCTTGAAATTATCAAGGGCCTCCTGATGCCTGGTTTTGTCGATCTCAATGGTGATCAGGTTCCCTCCTGTTTTGCTTAGTGCCCATGCCATCCAAATGGTGGAGTGACCGGTGGAGGTCCCTATTTCCAGAGCTTGTTGATAGTTATTCTCAAGAATGAGGTCATACAGTAATTTTCCATCTGAGACAGGTACATTCATATCGTACCATCCTCCATGTTTTTGAAAAAATGTCTCTACCTTTTTATCGATATCCATCGGCTCTTTCTGCTGGGAGATACAGGGGATTGAGAAAATGGCAATAATACAGATGAGAATGATCTTTTTCATATGTTTGGGATTTGATTTTCTCAAATTTATTCTATTTGTCGAATATTGACCGATAAATGGCTCTCTTTTACATCCTTTAGGGATAATTCTCTAGTTTTAGAAATAAAAAATGAGCACAAAAAAACATACTAAACATACTCATCTGGCGGGAGAACATCGATGGGGTGATGTGGGTCAGCTGATCCTTTTTTTCATGTTTCTCGGGGTATGGATTACCGATTCTTTTCTGTTTCAATACTCCACCTTCCTCGGGGAGGTTGTTCCGGATTATATCCGGGTCATAGCAGCCGGACTGGTTTTGCTTGCCGGATGGTACCTGGCCCGTGGAGGGATGAAAGCAGTGTTTGGGACTGTAAGGGAGAAGCCCGAAATAATCAATTCGGGTGTTTTCCGCATAGTTCGACACCCCATCTATCTGGGAGCGATTCTCTTTTACCTGGGCGCCACACTAATTACCATGTCCATCGCTTCTGCAGCCCTCTGGCTGTTTATCATTGGGTTTTATATTGGTATCAGCAGATACGAAGAACATATTCTTACAGAGGCTTTTGGCAATGATTACCTGGAGTATAAGAAGAAGACCGGAATGCTCTTTCCCAAATTCCGTTCTCACTAACCAAGAACAAATAACCATTAACCATTAATACTTGAGCAGCAACCGAGCTTGTGAGTTCAGCGTTGCTAACCTTACTAACATTGGTGTAGCATATTACCCCTTAAACGCATACTTGTAAAGGGTGGCAAGGCTGGGCTTCTGACCCTGAATCAGGATAGCGGTTCTGAATATTCGTGCTCCAATCCAGACCGTAAAGATGGTAAAAAGGATCACACCGATTAGTCCTACAACAGGTTGCCACATAGGAATGGTAACCGACGAAGCCATTCGCATAACCATTACGGTAGGTGTGAATGGCGGGATCAGTGCAATGGTAGTGGCAAACGGACCAGTTGGATTTGCGATGACTGGCGCAATCAGGAACATGGGAATAATTGCAGGAAGAATGCCAGGGAATGTCAGGGACTGTGCATCTTTATTGTCGTTGCAGGTTGCGCCCAGAGCTGCCATTCCCGATCCAACCATCAGGATGAACAGTATGGTAAAGATAAAGAACCACGGCAGCACATCGACCGGGATCAATGACTCCATCCCGATGTATTTAAGTGTTAACACCCCAGCTGTAACGTATATGGCCGCGGTGGTCAGCGATACACCAATACCGCCCATTACTTTACCCATCATAAATTGGAATGGGGTAATGGTGCCCAGTAAAACCTCGGCTATTTTCTCATTCTTCTCCTCCATCACACTGCTTAGCTGGGGAATGGCACTCATCATTACCAGCATAAACATCAAAATCAGAAGCACATAGGGTACCATAAAAGTCTGAAGTTCGTTGGTCTTTTCGGCCTCCTGCTGCTCTCCTGTTTTCTTATCCACAGTGACCAGCCCCATTCCCTCCACATTGATCCACCAGAGCAAGTCCTCTGCCTGGGCTTCATCAAGGTTCAATTCGGTGGCGCGCAGTTCCCGGAGGTTATTGTTGACCACATTTTGAAACCAGTACCGGATCTGGTCATTGAAAGAGTGTTGGGAGTAGTATTTCAAATAGGCTTGTTTTCCTTCACCTGCAGGGTGCAGGATATCGGGACCGATTTCAATAAATGCATACAGCTCCTGGGATTCCACCCTGCCGGAGAGGGCAAGCCGCTGGCCTTCGGGATCCTGGAGATCGGGTTCCATGTACTCTACCAGGTAAACAGCATCAATCTTATCGCCGGTATGTGTGTGAAAGATCTCTTTACTGTTCCTGGCCTCCAGTGCCTCATTCAGGGGTCCGGTCATCAATCCCGAATGGTCAATGACCACGAACCGCTTGTCATCTGTATCCTTATTCTTATCCATGATGATCATGGCCGCGAATCCTCCTCCCATCATTATGGGAACCAGCAGCAGACTGATGATAAAACTTTTGGTTCTTACCGCGGCGCGGTATTCTCGCTTAAAAAGGGTCCATATTTTATTCATTACCGGTCTCCTTTCTCTCCGGCGATGCAATCCGGATAAATATATCGTTAAGGGATGGTTTAGTGATCTCAAATTTGCTGATGCGTGTTTTTTTCAGAAGGTCTGCCAGTATTTTCTGTGGATCGATACCCTCTTCCAGCC
>DAOWNM010000033.1 GCA_030642565.1 Bacteroidota bacterium
CCAGAAGCATTAGAGAGAAAGTATCCAAATGCTCCGAAAGAAATAGGCTGGCAATATATTTTTCCCTCCAGGAAATCAGCAATAGACCCTCGTTCAGGAAAACTGAAACAACATTATCGCCATGAAAGCTTCCTACAAAAAGAAGTGAAAAATGCAATCAGGAAGTCACAGATTACCAAAAACGCCTCCTGTCATACTTTTCGTCATTCATTTGCTACACATCTTCTTGAAGATGGTTATGACATTCGCACCGTACAAGAGTTACTGGGTCATAAAGATGTTCGAACCACTATGATTTACACCCATGTACTCAATAGAAATAAATATAATGTTCAAAGCCCGCTTGATACCTGGAGTTCTCAATCATAATACCAATAACTTTCATCATCTAGAACATCAGTATCGAAGTAAACAAGAATTACAATTATGATTTTAAACCACTCCCCAAATTAGCTAAAAGAGGGCATATCATATTGAATCCGATCATAATGGCCGAAGTGGCCCCCTGGGCATAGACATTGACCAGGCCGGTGTCAATGCTGCTCTCCGTAACAATGGCCTCCACCTGCCGGGTAATGTCGTACAACCCATTATGGGCCGGGGTGCTGATCTGAACTATTCGCTGCATTTTATCTATCTTAGTTGATGCTATAAATGTAACCAATCATATGAAACTGATTACCGAGGTTGCCCTGCCCGATTACCCTGTCAAACTGGATCATCAATCTTCGATCCTGCTGATGGGATCATGCTTTACAGAGAACATTGGCTATCAGCTGGAGAGGTACCTCTTCCCCGTATGCATCAACCCTTTCGGCGTCACTTACAACCCACTCTCTGTAAAAAAGGGGTTGGAGGCACTGATTCACAAAGAGGCGTATAATCCGGATGAGTTGAACAAGCACAACGATCTCTGGTTCTCATTTGACCACTATACTGGATTCTCTTCGCCCGACCGGGATGAGGCACTGGGTAATATCAACCGTTCGTTTAGTTCGGCAAAAGAGCTTTTGAAAAAAGCGGGCACACTGATCCTTACCTGGGGCACCTCATGGGTATATCATTACAAGAAAACCGGAGAGGTGGTTTGCAACTGCCATAAGATCCCGGCAGATCAATTCAGCAGGAGACAGCTCACCACCAGGGAGATCATTGCTGCTTACGAATCCCTTCTTCCCCAACTCTTTAAGTTTAATAACGAACTGAAGATCATACATACCATCAGTCCTGTACGACACTGGAAGGATGGCGCCCACGGGAACCAGCTCAGTAAAGCCTCCCTCCTGCTTGCGGGTGAGGCACTCCGGAAACAGTTCCCCGATCAGTTTTTCTATTTTCCCTCCTACGAAATTGTGATGGACGAACTGCGCGATTACCGGTTTTACACTGAAGATATGGTCCATACCACTGACCAGGCCACTGCTTACATCTGGGAGAAGTTCCAACAGGTTCTGGTCAGCAGGCACTCCAGTGAAATCATCAGCGATTTGGAGCCACTCCTAAAGATGCTGGAACACCGGCCCATGAACAGCAGCAGTGAATCGTACAAAAAAATGGAGAGAAAGCGACAGGAACACTTGAACACTTTAAAAAGCAAATATTCCGGATTAAACTGGAGTAAGCATCTTTCTAATGTAAAATAAGGATAGCTTTCTGATTTTGTCTAATATTTTCATTTAACTTAAGGCGACAGATTTGGATTGTAATGAAAAAGCAGACCCTCGCCATAGTATTGACCATCCTCTCTTTGATGAGCTATCCGCACCTTCTGCAGGCACAGGAAAAACAGAAGATTCCCTTAAGAGACTCTCTTGATGGTGCGGTCGACATGAGTTATTTCCTGGCCAGCGTCTATGGCTTTCTGCCCTTTGTAATGCCGGTAACAGAGCCGGCTGTAGGATATGGTATCGCCGGAGGGCCCATTTTCATACACCGTGATATAGAGGCATTAAAAAGGGGAGTAGCCGATCCTCCCAGTCTGACAGTAGTAGGTGGAATGTATACGGAAAACGGCAGCTGGGGAGTGGTTGGGGCACACTCTGGAGTGTGGAAAGAGGACCATATCCGGTATCTCGGTGTTGCGTTCTACGGATCTTTAAACCTGACCTACTATCCATCACTTCTTCCCCTTGAATTCAAGTTCACTCTGAACACTTTAACCCTGATCCAGTAGATCGCTTTCAGATTTGGCGAGGTGAAACTATTTGGGGGATTGCGATACCAGTTTTCAGGTACAAATATCACATTCAACCGGATTCTCGATATTCCGGGGATTGATCCCTGGGAAATCAAAAACAACCTGGGCGGAGCAGGCCCGGTGCTTTTCCTGGATTACCGCGACAACACCTTTACTCCCAATAAAGGGATTTATATGAAGGGAAACCTGACACACTTTGCCCCCTGGCTGGGAGGCGATGTGACCTTTAATACTGCAGAACTCTATGGGCTCTGGTTTGCCAACCCAACCTCCTGGCTGGTTACAGGAGTGAGGGCTGAGTTTCAGAACAGCTGGGGCGATATCCCCTTCTTTTCAAAACCTTTTGTGAATCTGAGAGGCATTCCAGCCATGCGGTTCCAGGATTTTTACACCGTTACACTGGAGACCGAGGAGCGATTTGACCTGACCCCCCGGTGGAGCCTGACCGCATTTGGGGGTGTGGCCAAAGCGTTCAATCCAGAATACGCTTTTAATAATTATGAATGGGCATATAACTATGGCGGAGGATTCAGGTACAAAATCGCCAGATTGTTTGACCTCTACTCAGGGGTTGATTTTGCCTGGGGTCCCGACAGTTGGGGATTCTATATCGTTTTTGGTCACGTATGGAACAGGATGTAAATGGTTTTGTAACAATTTGATGAATCGTTCGTCTTGATAAAGACACCCGTGAAGGAAGTTCATTGAAAAGCAGGTGTACGCAATGTACGGATTCGCACACAGACGTCTCAAAAATGAACACTTTGTATTGAACTCCTAAAATAGTATATTGCTCAATATCTGATAATTAATTGTTTTGGCATATCTATTGTTTTTTTGAGTATCATCATGTATAAAAACCATTCTAATGATTAAAACTGTTGACCTGGTAAAAGTTTTTCGTACCGATGAGGTCGAAACCACCGCACTGAATAATGTAAATATCGAAATTAAAAACGGAGAATTTGTAGCGATCATGGGACCTTCCGGTTGTGGGAAGTCTACCCTGCTAAATATTCTCGGACTCCTGGATAATCCTTCAAACGGCTCCTATGTTTTTCACGAAACCGAAGTAGCCAACCTGAAAGAGAAGGGCAGGACCAATCTCCGCAAAGGAAATATTGGTTTTGTTTTCCAGAGTTTTAACCTGATAGATGAACTCACAGTATATGAAAACATTGAACTGCCCCTGCTCTACCTTAAGATGAGTGGTTCCGAAAGGAAGAAGAAGGTGCAAACCGTAATGGAACGGATGAAGATCAGTCACCGGAAGAACCACTTCCCCCAACAACTATCGGGTGGACAGCAGCAGCGTGTGGCCATTGCCCGTGCAGTAGTAACAAACCCCAAACTGATACTTGCTGATGAACCGACCGGTAACCTGGACTCTGTAAACGGTGGAGAGGTGATGGCACTGCTTACTGAGCTGAACGAAGAGGGAACCACCATTGTGATGGTGACACACTCCCCCAACGATGCTGAGAAAGCCCACAGGATCATTCAGTTGTTCGATGGACATGTTGTTACAGAAAATATTCACAAGAAATTATAACGACCCTGTTTTCAATATGAGAAATCTCATGTTTTAATTTGAATTTTTACTGCATTTTTACAGAACATTTAGGTTAACCAAAGGGTTAGATTTAGGGCTTGAAAAGCTGTCCGCCAGGTCAGCTTTTCTTTTTTTTATAAACAATTATTGTCTATATTCGTTACCTAATAAATCAAACCCAAATGGCACTAAAAATGAAGTACTTGAATTACACCTTGACACTGTTATTATCACTTGCTCTCTTTGCCTCCTGTGGCAGCAATAAGAAGAAGGAACAGTCGTCTGATACTTTTAATATCGAGGACTATATCAAGACAGCTGAAACAATTGAGCCCACCATCAACAGCGTGGATCAGATGTTTCATATTCTGGATTTGGTGAATGCCGAATACTATGACGTACTGACCAACGATCCCTATAATGCTCACAGCTATAAAATAGCTTATCCGATCGCTGCTGCAAACATGGGGATTTATATGGTTGATATTATTTATCATTTCTATGGCGAAGCGAACGAGACCATGTACCTCGCTTTCTCAGCAGCCCAGGAGCTGGCCAATTTTGTTGGTGTTCAGTCAGAGTTTGCTTCCTGGACCCTCGAACAACTTGAAGGTTCGGCCATGCAGAGAGATTCCATCGCAATGATTTTTAACAATCTCTTAAAAGACAGTGAACAATATGGATCAGAAAAGGAGATGGTTTTTATCCATACTGCTTTTCTCACCGGCTCCTATGTTGAGAAGATCCATATTACCGGAAACCTGCTCAAGCAAAAATTGCTGGTTAAAGAGATAAGCCAGGAAGATGAGGGAGACATCAGGGAGCTGCTGGTCATTTTTATTAACCAGTTGAATCCGTCTACAAGTGTTCTTTACGATGCCTTTGTTAAACAACAGGATCAATTGGAGGGACTGGTCATTCTGACCACTTTTGAAAAACTTAAGGATCTTTCTGATCACCTGATCAAATTGAAACCGACCCTTGCAGTTGCACCTATCAGCGAGATTGCTGTAAACGAAGAGTTTATAACTGCTTTAAAGCTTATTGAAAACCTCCGTAATGTGCTGGTAACAGCACGATAACAGCCCGGTTTTTAAGATATTAATAGAGAAGGGTGTCCCGCAGGGATACTCTTTTCTTATATATTTGAGTAAACCCAACCGCTCTGACTTATGAATTTCCTTGGCAACCTGATCTGGCTTCTCTTCGGCGGACTGGCCACAGCTATCGGCTATTTTCTAGGCGGAGTGGCTATGATGTTAACCATCATCGGAATCCCTTTCGGCTTACAACTGATCAAAATAGGTTCGCTATGCCTCTGGCCCTTTGGACGTACTTTTCAGGTGGACAGGGGGAATATATCCGGCTGCCTCTTCGGTCTGCTGAACATCATCTGGATTCTTATTGCGGGTTTATGGATCGCCATGATTCATATTCTGTTCGGATTCTTACTCAGCATCACCATTATAGGAATCCCCTGGGGAATGCAGCACTTCAAACTGGCAGGTTTTGCCCTCTCCCCCTTTGGCCGGAGCGTTGATATCGTTGGTAAAATATATTGAATTCCATTAAACCTTTGTATATTGAACAGGTCTAAATGTGTAAACCATACACATTCGAATTGTGTATACTAAAATCTGAAACTATACCATGAGGGACACCAGGTATCTCTCTCCCCTGTTCAGGATCATGATTCCTACGATAATATTCTCTGGATTATCTTCGGGGATCGCTATGGCCATATCTCCCTCGGATGAACCATTTTACCAGGTTACCCGAACCGACGAAACCATCAAGATTGACGGAGTGCTTTCTGAACCGATCTGGAATAAAGTTCCTGTTACTGATGGCTTCTGGATGAGCTACCCGGTGGATGACCGTGCAGTGGAGGAGCGGTTGCAGACCAAGGTGAGGATGACCTCCGACGAACAGAATCTCTATATAGCTGCTGTATGTTACAGCCCTGAAAAATATATCATAAAAACCCTGAAAAGGGATAAGGAGTTCTGGGAGGGCGATGGTTTTGGCGTGGTGATTGATCCGGTCAACGAGCAAACCAATGGTTTTGCATTTCACATCAACCCGGCCGGCGTCCAGGCCGAGTATCTGGTAACAGGACAAACCGGACGAAGGAGAGAGCCAGAGCCCGGACAATCGTTGAACGGATTTAACGTGGCCTGGGACAATAAATGGTTTTCGGAGGTCACTACCCATCCAGACAGATGGATTGTGGAGATAGCCATCCCCTTTAAAACCCTCCGATTTGATGAGGATAAAAGCAGCTGGGGTATCAATTTTTTTCGCCGGGATGCAGCTTCTAACACCATTCATACCTGGGCTCCCGTTCCTATTGAGTTTTTGGAAATCGAACTGGGTTACACCGGGACACTCACATGGGACCAGCCTCCCCAAAAAGCACAACGAAACCTGGCTATTATCCCTTATGTCAGGGGAGGAGTCGCTAAAGATTATGAGGCTGGAACAGAGGCAGATCTCATCTACCAGGCAGGAGTGGATGCCAAGGTCCCCGTCACCTCCAGTCTCAACCTGGATCTGACAATCAATCCCGATTTTTCCCAGGTAGAGGTAGACGAGCAGGTGATCAATCTCACCCTGTTTGATATCCATCTGCCCGAGAAAAGACTCTTTTTTCTGGAGAACAGCGATATTTTTGACGATTTCGGGATCCCGCCCATGCGTCCCTTTTTCTCCAGGAAGATCGGCCTGGATGAAGAGGGGAGTCCTATTCCTATCCTATACGGGGCCAGGCTCAGTGGCAATATCAATCAGAACCTCCGCATTGGGGTGATGAACCTGCAGACCAGAGAGTCGGATGGATTCCTTCCCCAGAACTATACTGTCGCCTCATTCCACCAGCAGGTGCTGGAAAGATCGGTAATCAAGGGATATATACAGAACAGGGATGCGCTTCGAAGTGACTATCCCGAAAAGAGTAAAAGGATTATCTCCCATGAGATAAACGGGAGACTTATTCTCGATGGCGACACCGCCTTTCCCATGCTGAATAACGAAAGCGAAGTGGGCTATGCACTGAAATTTGCCTCCACGGCCCAGCTAAGGGCCTCGTATAATCATAGTATTGTCAACCTGCTCTTTCTATTTACTTTTATCAATGGTGAACCATTTCCCGCGGGAATATACCGCTACGATCAGGCCGAAATCGGACTACAGTCCGACCAACGCAGGCTCTTCAGCCTCATGGGAGGCGTTGCCTATGGCACCTTCTATAACGGAAAACATGTTCAATATAAACAGCAGGATCCAGTGGCGCTTCCAGCCCATGTCGGATCTCTATATCGTCTATACCGACAACTATGCGGTAGAGTTCTGGGGACCCAAACACCGGGCCCTGGTGATCAAACTGAACTACTGGTTTAATCTTTAAACAACATTACATGAAACAGAAAAAATCGGATCAAAAAAGCGGTAAAGGACTCTCAAGGAGAGACTTTATCGGGAAAACTGCAGCAGCTACAGCTGCCTTTACCATTGTGCCACGTCATGTGCTCGGGGGACCGGGATTTACCGCTCCCAGCGATATGGTGAACGTTGCAGGAATCGGACTGGGGAACCAGGGTGGAAGCGATATTCAGAACATAGCCACTCCCGATGTACCCATCAAACCCCGCAGGGGACTGCCAGGATTGAAATTTTACCGCTATCCTGGTGTAACACCTCCCAGAACCAGACCCGCAGGTGGCAGGAGTAGTGATAATCCCAACCAGATGGGAGATGCCGGAGGCGAAAAGAGTTTCAAGCATGCCAATATCTATGCACTGTGTGATGTGGATACGGAATATGCCGGCCATATCATTGCCGGATACCCCAAGGCCAAGGTATATGACGACTTTCGGAAGATGATCGATAAGGAGAAAGATCTGGATGCAGTGGTGATCGGAACCCCCGACCATCTGCATGCAGTGATTGCCTCCTATGCCATGAATGCGGGTAAACATGTATTTGTGGAGAAGCCCATGACCAAAACCATCTATGAGGCGCGTTTTCTGAAAGAGCTGGCCAAAAAGACCGGCGTGGTGACCCAGATGGGGAACCAGGGACACAATATTGAAGGAACCATGCAGACCGTGGAGTGGATCCAGTCAGGGGCCATCGGTGCGGTGAGGGAGGTCCATATGTGGTCGAACCGTCCGGTTTGGGCACAGGGAGCACTGGAGCGGCCCCAGGGTGTAGATGTACCCGCCAACCTTAATTATGACCTCTGGTTGGGTCCGGCACCAGAAAAGCCCTATCATCCCGATACCACCCACTTTGCATGGCGTGGACTGTGGGATTATGGAACCGGAGCCATGGGAGATATGGGAGCACACACCTTTGATGCCCCTATCTGGGCGCTTGAACTGGGAATGCCCACAAAAATCCAGGCTACTACCTCACCCTACACAATCGAATACCTGCCCCAGGCTGAGAACGTCATGTATGAGTTTCCTGCCAGGGGAGATAAACCTCCCGTGAAAGTCACATGGTCCGATGGAGGCATCAAACCTTTCCGTCCGGATGAACTGGAGGCTGATCGCCGGCTCAGGGAGGCACTTTACATCGGAGACAAGGGCATGCTGATGCATGGAACCCATGGCGCCATGCCCGAACTGATCCCCGAGAATCCCGATTTTGCAGCTCCCGAAAAATGGCTGAAGCGCCCCAGCAATATCTACATTGACTTTATTGAAGCCATCAAGGAGGGCCGGAAGGCTGCCAACGATTTCGAGATCTCCTCCGTACTGACTGAGATTATGCTGCTGACCAATATTGCTGTGGCTTCTCAGCAGGTGAACAGGACCCTGGAGTATGATGCAGAGAAGATGAAGATCACCAACTGTGAAGGAGCCAATGAATACTTCCACTATGCGTACCGCAATGGATGGAAACTTTAATACCAACTCATTAAAAAAGACAACGATGAAAAATATCAAAAACAGATTAAGTATGGGGACCCTGGCAATGGGTCTTGCCCTGGTTATGGGTCTTGCCCTGGTTATGACATCATTTACACCCGGTGGTGATGCGACCTCAATGGTTCCCCAGGATGAACCCGTTACCATTAACTCAAACTATGGGGGAGTCCAGATTGGTGCCATTACTTATAGTTTCAGGAGCATACGTAAAGTAGAAGCGGTTCTCCAGGCCTGTGTGGATGCAGGGCTCAGCTCGGTGGAGTTGATGGGAACCGGTATCGAAGCCTACCTGGGAGCTCCTCAGAATCCTGTTTCAAGGAGAAAATTGAGATCCGGTGAGCTGACCGACAAGGAGAAAGAAGCCCTGAAAAAATACCAGGATGGTATCAGGGTGTGGCGGTATTCCAATGAGACCATAGAAAAATATGTGACACTCCGGAAGAAGTTCAACGATGCCGGTGTGGATATTCATATTTACAAATGGACCGCCGGGATGAGTGATGAAGAGCTGGACTACTCTTTCATGGTTGCCAAAACACTGGGTGCCATAGGGATTACCACCGAGATTGGTGAAGAGAACTGCACAAAAGTGGGTGCCGCTGCCGAGAGGGCCGGAATGGTGGCTATCTTCCACAACCATTTCCAGTATGCCGAGGAAGATTTTGATGTGGATAAGCTCCTGGCCCTGTCACCTGCCAACAGGCTCAATTTCGATATCGGGCACTACTTTGGCTCTACAGGCAAGGACCCTGTCGAGTTCATTGATAAGTACCATAAGCAGATTGTCAGTATCCATTTGAAGGATAAGACCGGGAAGGACAATGAGATCAAGGCCAATGCCAACAGGGTTTGGGGAGAGGGCGAAACGCCCATCAAAGAGGTGCTTTTGCTGATCCAGAAAAATGACTGGCCCATCTACTGCGATATTGAGCTGGAATACAGAATACCTGAGGGATCAGATGCTGTAAAAGAGGTCGCCATCTGCAGAGAGTTTTGCAAGCAGATACTGCAATAGGCAAAATATTTTAAACTGAAGAATTCTTTAACTTAGCCAATTATGGCTGAGCAAATCATCAAATGGGGCATGATCGGCACCGGTAACGTCACCGAGCGTAAGAGTGCCCCATCTTTTAATAAGATTGAAAACTCGCGGCTGGTAGCCGTGGGGAACCGGACCCCGGAGAAGGCGGAAGACTATGCAGCAAGGCATTGTATCCCCACTGTCCACAGAGATCCCTTTGATGTGATCCGCAATCCGGAGGTGGACATTGTCTATATCGCCACCCCTCCCGGATCGCATATGGCTTATGCCCTGGAGACTATTAAAGCAGGGAAACCGCTCTATATAGAAAAGCCCATGGCCCTTACCTTTGAAGAGTGCATGATCATCAATGAGGCAGCTGAAAAGAGAGGTTTGCCGGTCTACGTAGCCTATTACCGTAGGTCGCTGGAGTATTTCAGGAAGGTAAGGTCCATTATCGATGAGGGGAGTCTGGGAAAAATCCTCCATATCAATATGCAGCAGTACTTTGCTGCCCGTCCTGAAGATTACGAGCCCCAGAACCTACCGTGGCGTGTAATCCCCAAAGATGCCGGGGGTGGCTATTTCCACGATATGGGATGCCATGCCCTGGACATTCTTTTTCATATTTTTGGTGATCCCTTGGAGGTATCGGGAAAAGCGATCAATATGGGTGGATTGTATGCTCCGGAAGATACCCTCTCAGCCACCCTGGTACTGCCTGGCAATCTAATAGTGACCGGCAGCTGGAGTTTTTTAACACCCAAGCCGTTCCAGAAAGATCTGGTGGAGGTATTCGCAGAAAAAGGGAAGCTGAAATTCTCCATCTTCAGCTTCAAACCCATCACCCTTTTCACGGGCGATCACAAGGAGACCCTGACCACCATACAGCCGGAACATATACAGATGCCCCACATCCAATCGATCGTTTCCGAACTGAATGGAACGGGCAGCTGTCCCGCAACAGGAGAAACTTCAGCTGTAACCAGCCGGGTAATGGACATCATCACGGGCAGAGGCAAACCCAATATTTAATCCTTACATATGAGAACAGGAGGAATTGTTTTCTGCGCCTTGCGTACAGCCTGGACAGGGGCAGAAGCTGGACCAAATACCCGGAAAACCCTGTTTTATAGAACCCAGGGATCAGGAACTTCAGGGATCAGGAACTTCAGGGATCCCAGGGTGCGCTGGGAATGACCGAATGATGCTTTCCTGAGTCCGGATTCGAGAAGATACATCTCTATTCCAATCACGCGTCAGTTACGCTGAAAAAGGGAAATATTTATGGCCTGAAGAGTGCTTGGGAAGGATTGTTAATAACTCCATCCCAATTGTTCAATTTTCATCTCTGTAAAGCCTCCCAGGCGGAGATCGCAGCTAGGATAGATTTTTAAAAATTCTGAACTTTATGTTTTAAAACCCAGTAAGATCAGTGGGTTTTGGCGTGGTTATTGTGTCCTATTGTTACAGATGGCCTGTTGAAGTTGAATTTTATCGAAAATTTTACATTGGCCACGCATCCAATTGAAGAATAAGTTGTCTTTATAATATAGAACATGAATAACAGAACAGGGACATTGAACACACAGTACACCATCATACTGGGAGCCGAAGGCGAATTGGGCAGGGCCATGGCCCGTGAAATTGCACGCAAAGGGTGCAACCTAATCTTAGTATCAACAACATCCATCGATTTGCAGAGGTTTGCCATCGGTTTACAGTTGAAACATGAGATACAGGCAAATGCCATTAAACTTGATCTTTCCAACCAGGAAGAGATTCAGTCCTTTACAAAGAGCATTCGGGATAAATATGAGATAAGGGCCCTGGTCAATAATATTACCTGCGACTGGTCGATGGCCGAAAACATGTGTATTTCAGAACTGGCTAAAGACGATTTCCAAACCCGCTTCAGAGGAGCGGCTGTTGTTACATGGAGTCTCCTCCCACAGATGTCCGGCCTTCCCTCCGCCTATATTCAGCACTTCATACCTTTCCCCTTCAGGAAGGAGCAGTTCAGTACCGACCTGCAACATTCAGTGGCAAAAATGTATGCTTTTACCAAGGAGCTTGAAGAGGAGTTGAAGCACACAGGTGTATCGGTTAGCATGGTCCACCCCGCCCCTGTTAAAAATATCATGCAACAGATGGAGAACATCGGCAGGATATTCGAAGAGGATATTCAAACCCTTGCACCCGGATTAATTGCCATGAAAGCTGTTAACGGAATGCTGCGTGGCGACCGCCTGATTATCCCGGGACTCCGGAACAGGATACATTTCTATCTGAACCGGCATGCCACATCATGGTTCAGATCCGTGGAGGAGTCCCTTGACTCGGGCCTTCAGCCTTCTGTCTAGTTTGAAATTGCCCTATTCATATCTGAGTGACATAACCGGATTTTGCCGGCTGGCCCTGAGAGCATGGAAGCTTACAGTTGCCATGGCAATCAGAAAGACCATGATACCTGCAACAATAAAGATCCATAGAGGAATCTCCGCCCTGTAGGCAAAACTTTCCAGCCACCTCTTCATGGCAAACCATGTCATTGGCCAGGCAATAATATTGGCCAGCAGCACCCACTTGGTAAAATCAAGGGACAACAGCCTGAGGATATTGCTGGTGGAGGCCCCATTGGTTTTTCGTATCCCGATCTCCTTGGTTCTTCTTTCAGCCATAAAAGAGGCGAGTCCAAACAGGCCCAGGCAGGAGATAAATATAGCGATCACAGCAAATATGTAGAGCAGGGTACGGGTCTGCTTTTCATTCTGATAAATCCCGTCATAATGCTTATCCAGAATTTCGTACTCAAAAGGTATGGTACTTACATGTTCTTCCCAGCCCTGCTCAAGGACCTTAATTATTTTTTTATAGTCGGTCCCGGCTATCCTGACGCTAAGGTAGTACGGGTCCCTGTCCACTGATCTCAGGAGCATCAAGGCATGGGGCCTGATCTCCATATGCTTCGACTCCCAGTGGTAATCCTTCACCACACCGATCACTTCATAGGGCAAGCTGCGGTCGTTCCATAAATAGGTAATCGTCCCAACGGGATTTTCCAGTTCCAGTAAATTCACCGTGGTTTCATTGAGAACGATCTTGCCAGTATCGGCACCAAATTCTTTGGAAAAGTATCTTCCTTCGACCATCTCCAATCCCATGGTTTCAACATAAGCTTCGTCCGTCAGGTTTGCATTCAGGCTGAAACTTTTTTCCACGCCTTCCGCACCAAAACCCCAGTTGGTAATCTTATCGCCCGGCACATTGGTAGAGGCCGATACCTGGATAACCTCCGGCAGTGTCCTAATCTCATCCAAATAGGTCTCCAGGTTCTCCATGTAATATGCATTCTTCACCAGGATCACCTGTTCTTTGTTAAAACCCAACGATTCATCCATAATTAGTCGCATCTGATTCTGCACCATGAATGTGGATGCAATCAGGAAAATGGCAACCGAAAACTGGAACAAAACCAGGATATTTCGGAACCAGCTCCTGGACTGCTTGACCCCTTTAAAACCCAGGGAGTCAATGGCCGAGAAATTGCTCATATAGAGGGCCGGATAGCTACCTGATAACAGGCCCACTATAATGGCAAGAGCCAGCAGTCCCGGAATGACCAGTAAATTGTCGA
>DAOWNM010000286.1 GCA_030642565.1 Bacteroidota bacterium
CATACAAAGTGTCAGGCTCCCGTCCGTAATTATACTCAGCCCCCGCCCAGTATCCTATCCATCCATCCCCGGTACAGTCCACAAAATACGGGGCCTCAAACCGGATAGCCTCTGCAGTTGAATTATGCCTGGCATCCACAGAGGAGATCAACTCCTTATTGCTGTTTGCCTGGAACGCCCTGTAGTTCAAAAACAGGCTGATGCCGGGATAGCTTTCCATATTTTTGTGCCGCTTTCTCTCGTCTGCCAGTGCATCGGGCGATCCGTTGGGGTAGTGTTCAGTGTCGAGCATTTTCAGAATCCGTTCAAAATGGCCGTAGATACCGAGGGTGTGGACCCTGATCTCGCTGCTGGCATTGCCTCCCAGTACGGGCCTGTCGTGAATCAGTGCGACCTTCAATCCCTGTTCTGCAGCAGCGATGGAAGCAGCGCATCCTGCAATACCCCCTCCTACCACCACCAGGTCAAATGCCATGCTCTCCCGGGGTTGTTCTGAATATCCTGAAAAACGGTTCCTCATCTCAACAAGGTAATCCTGCTGGTTGGTGGGAGTCCGGTACTTGTTGCTGATATAGAGGGCATCACACCTGCCGTTGAATCCGGTCAGATCCTCCAGTTCCACTACAACCGGGCCTCCCTTCACTTTTACCTTCCCGGCGTAGTTCCACCCCCATCCCATGTAGTGTCCCAAGGTTTTGGGAAGCTGCTCTCCACCAAGCCAGATATTAAACTCTCCTGGCGGGGACCAGTTACCCGGAGCCCAGTCGGTGGTCCGGGCCCATACATGATAGCTTCCACCGGAGGGAACCTGGATGGTTGTGGAGGCATTCTCCACCGGTTCACCCATGCCGTGTGCCATCAGGTAGGGCGATCCGACCTGCTCCACAAATTGCGGATCTATCACCCATCCCCCTCTGTTATCAAAGCTTTCACACTCCACAAATATCTCCTTATGGCAACTGCTCAACAGCAGCAGAGCCGGAATAAGGATCCAAAAAAATTTATTATTGAAGCACCTGTCCATCTTCAAGAAGCTTTTGTCTCAGTTTTTCATAGGAAATATCATGAATCGCTCTCTTCTCTTCTATGGCCATCACAGCCAGCGTGGCAGCACTCTGCCCCAGAATCATAAAAACAGGCTCCATTCGGATGGAGCCAAAGGCAATATGGGAGCATGAGAGGCAGACCGGTACCAGCAGATTGGAGCATTCAGCCTTTGATGACAGCAGCGAACGCATATCAATCTGGTATGGATTCTTTGGATGAATACCGATATCGCCCTCATTCTGGACAAAGCCGTCGGGCTTGATATAGCGTTGAACGTTATGGGAATCCATGGTATATGAGCCCATTCCCACCGACTGTTCCACCGGCGATTTGCCCAGCACCTCATTCTCTGTCATCACAAAATCACCTACCATCCGTCGCGCTTCACGTACATAGATCTGGTGAGGCCAGTGTCCGTTGTCTGTAAATTCATCCCTGGCATATCCCCAATGACTCATCTTCTCCCTCACTTCTGCAGGAACCGCCGGATCGCTGGTCAGGAACCAGAGCAGTCCTTTCTGATAGCTGGTATGTTCTTCAATGATCTCCGCCCTTCTCTTATAGCCTGCCTCAGGATAGTCGTAGTTCATACCGATATTATCGGTGCTGAAGGGACCGTGGTTGTTCACATCGGTTTTGTGGTTGGGTATGGGATCGTATTTATGGAACACCTCTCTCCATCCCGATTCAAATACCCTTCTGAGCAGTTCGTACTGCGTGGAGTCATAATCACAGGGCCGGCTGATGGATACTCTGTTTTCGGGAAAATCTGTGAGGCATATCCGGAAACAGTAGGCCTGTATACGATGGTCGCCGGCACCAAACTCACCCGGCTCATCAGTGGATATCCTGGGCAGTACACCACTGGCGGGATCGCCCGGTATCACGTAGGGACTGATATCGCTCTTGAAATGGTGTCCATGGTGCAGAACACCGGTCTGTATCCCGTTCCACTCCTCACCATATTTATCGATCGATTCCCGCCCCACCGTGTAACTGACCCCGGAGGCGGCCATCAGATCACCCTCATAGGTGGCATCGATAAATAGAGCTGCCCGGTAGATCTTTCCATCCAGTGTCCGGATGGAGGCAATAGCACCCTCTTCCAAGGTAACACCCTGTTCTCTGTCGAGATATGCTTCGCGGTGGACAGGAATTTCATATTCGGCCACCAGCTGTTCAAATACCAGCTCAGCAGCGTGGGGTTCAAAAATCCACATGGTTCTGTTTTCACCGTCGATAGCCACATTTCCCTGTCCCCGGTTCCCATACTCCTTTTTCTCCTGCCATTTCCAGGCCGAGTCATCCTGGTAATATAAATAGATGCGGTGATAAAAATCGCGGGCGAGTCCCCCGATCACCGCCTTATTTCCTGTATCGGTCCATCCCAGGCCCGACGAGGTGAGTCCGCCGAGATGTTTGTCGGGCGAGACCAGAATCACCTCCCTCCCCATCTTTGCCACCTGCACAGCGGCGATCACTGCCGAAGAATTTCCGCCATAGATGATCACATCTGCAGAAAACTGGTTGTCTGAGGCTGATTTTTGTCTATTTTCACAGGAGGTTGTGAGCAGGACCAGCAGAAGCACTATGCTGAAGGTTGGAAGGAGCGCTTTGATGTTCATCAGAGGAGTGATAAGGATTAATGTTGAAAATAAGAAAATCTAAACTAATCTACAGATATATGAGGGTAATTTTTGTTTTCCTTCTGTTGCTGACACTATCAGCATGTGACTCCCTGAAAGATCGCACTCTCCTCACCCCACCCAACATCATCCTTGTGATAACAGACGACCAAGGGTACGGGGACCTGGGGATTCACGGTAACCCTTTTATCAGGACACCTGTGCTTGACTCTCTGGCATTGAAGAGTACACGTATAGACCCCTTTTATGTATCTCCTGTCTGTGCACCCACCCGTGCCAGCCTGATGACAGGAAGATACCACCTGCGTACCGGGGTGTACGACACCTATAATGGTGGTGCTATGATGGCACCCGGTGAGGTTACCATGGCCGAGGTGCTGGCTGAAAATGGATATCATACTGCCATGGTGGGTAAGTGGCACCTGGGCGACTCCTATCCCATGCGGCCAATGGACCAGGGATTCCAGTATTACCTGGCTCATAAGGGAGGCGGAATCGGTCAACCCGGAGACGATTTTGGGAATTTCATCCGTGAGGACAGCTCCTATTTTAATCCATACCTCTGGGAAAACGGGAAAAGGGTACGCAGAACAGGATACTGTTCAGATATCTTTACCGACCAGGCTATAGAATTTATCAGAAAGCATATGAGCGAAAAGGGTGCGGATCCCTTCTTTCTCTACCTCTCCTACAATGCTCCTCATACACCACTGCAACTGCCGGAAAAGTACGAATTAGAATACTTGGATATGGAGTATGGGCCTGCCGATTTCAAAGTAAGTGGGGATCGCGTTTCAAAAATGAGCAGGCAAGATATGGAGGCTGCCCGGAAGGTGTATGGAATGGTCAGCAATATTGACGATAACCTGGGGAGACTTTTAAATACGCTGGAGGTGCTGGAGATTGAAGAGAATACCC
>DAOWNM010000137.1 GCA_030642565.1 Bacteroidota bacterium
ACTGAGCAGGAGGTGGTCTACGATCCGGGTTACTATGTCATCGATTATCCCAACGGGGATGTACCGGCCAGCCGGGGAGTCTGTTCCGATGTGGTGATCCGGGCCTACAGGGTGTTGGGCATCGACTTGCAGAGGGAGGTGCATGAGGACATGGCTGCAAATTTTGACTGTTATCCTGATATATGGGGATTGAACCGGACAGATACCAATATCGATCATCGCAGGGTGCCCAACCTGATGAAGTATTTTGAGCGTTATGGCACGGAAAGACCCATTACAAATCGAGCAGCTGATTATCTGCCTGGTGACATTGTGTGCTGGAACCTGGGCGGTGCAGTCACACATATCGGGATCATTGTAAACATCAGGTCGTACGACGGATCGCGCCCCATGGTTGTGCATAACATTGGAAGGGGACAGGTGGTTGAGGACTGCCTGTTTGATTACCGGATTATTGGTCACTATATTTATACAAACAAATAGCTGAATTATATGAACTGCTCCATTTACCAGGTTGATGCATTTGCCAGTGAGGTTTTTCAAGGCAATCCGGCCGCTGTCTGCATCCTGGATCAATGGCCGGCTGAGACACTGATGCAGAAGGTAGCCAATGAGAACTATCTTTCGGAAACCGCTTTCGCGGTCCCTGTAGGGAAGTGTTTTAAAATCAGGTGGTTTACTCCCGAGATGGAGGTTGCCTTGTGCGGACATGCCACGCTGGCTACCGCACATGTACTTTTTAACCATCTGGAATATAAGGGCGACCGGATCTGTTTCGATTCTATCCACAGCGGGAGGTTAACCGTGAAACGAAGCGGGGAGCTGCTTACACTCGATTTCCCTGCCGACAGGATGGAGGAGATGGTGGTCCCTGAATTGATCGTCACAGCACTTTTGACACCCCCGCTGAAGGCATTCAGGGGAACAACCGATTTTATGTTTGTTTTTGCCAGTGAGTCTGAGATAGAAACCATGGAACCCGATTTTGGGCTGCTTGCACAGGTAGGAGGAAGGGGTGTTATTGTTACGGCCCCAGGGAACGACGTTGACTTTGTATCACGGTTCTTTGCCCCTCAGGCAGGGATCAATGAGGATCCTGTGACCGGTTCGGCCCATACCTCTTTGACGCCATACTGGTCAAGGGTACTGGGGAAGAAGCAGCTGACAGCCAGACAGCTCTCTTCCAGGGGGGGAGAACTGATTTGTGAAGACAGGGGCGAACGGGTGGAGATATCAGGGCACGCCGTGACTTACATGAAAGGGGAAATTATTTTTTAAGGTACCGGAAGGTGCACAAGCAATCATTTAAAAAATTGAGTATGAGATTTTCTGAGGACCGCATTGAAAAACTGACCTGTAGCGATGGCATCCAGCGTGATATCCATATATGGGAGCCCCAACAACCCAGGGCCGTGTTTCTGACAGTACACGGCGGAATGGATCATGGAGGCAATTATATCAATCCCGCCCTTTTCCTGAAGGAAAATGGTTTTGTTACCGTGGCCCATGACCAGCACGGGCACGATATGAAACGAAAGGTATATATTCCCCGTTTCGAAGTTTTCCTGGACGATCTGGAGTTGATGCTGGAGTGGGTGAAGCGCAGCTATCCGGGCATTCCCATTTTTATTTTGTCACACTCCATGGGAGGATTGATCACCACCCATTTTGGCCTCAGGCGTTTTAAAGGAGATCCGCTCGTCAAAGGGTTTATCTCCTCTTCTCCTTACTATGTAAATGCCATCAAGACCCCGAAAATTATGGAGAAGATGGCCGGAGTGCTATCGGTATTGACGCCGAAAATGGTTGTGCCCATTGAAGACATTCTGGTGCATGTGACCCACGATGAAGTGATCTACAGGCGCCATAGGGAGGATGAGAAGGATGGAGTTATGGCCAATAAGGCAACGGCACGTTTTGCAGCAGAATTGCTGAAAGCACAGGCATGGATCCCCGGCCATATCGATGAATGGAAGCATCCCATGCTGGCCATTATCGCCGGCGATGATAAACTGGCCGATGCTGGTGCGACAAAGGAGCTGCTAAAGAGAATTGATCCCAAATTGCTTACGGAAATCTACTATCCCGAAAATTTCCACGAGAATTTCAATGAACTGAACCGGGAGGAGGTATTTGCACGGATCGTAGAGTGGTGCGAACCCCGGATCAAATGACCAAAGATTTGCAATTGAATAAATTACATATTAAATTGTATTTGAATCATGTATTATCTGATTGTACGAAACCTGGGTGTTCCCCGGTGCGTTGATCGAAATGAGAAAGATATGTACGAGGATGAGATGGCGTTCGACTGCACCCCGAATATTGAATGTGATCCAAAGGAGTTTGTGAAAGAGGTGGAGATCACCTGTACAGAACATCCCGATGACCCAATTGTAGCTATGGTATTCAGGGATTAATCTTCCCGGCAACCAAAAACATAAATAGGATGAGAAAGTTTACCTTCCTTATTACAGGATCACTATTGCTTTTCGCTATAACCGGGTGTACCACAGTAAAGCGATTTAAAACGGCCGATTATAAAGGGGCGGATAACAGCCTGGTGGATGTGGAGTTGTTCAACACCAGATTATCCGGTGAACCAGTGGTGGTTCAGGAGAAAAATCTGTGGACATTGAGTGCCAATGCCCAGACCCGCATGGTACAGATTCTGGATGAAAGGTACCCCGATAATGAACAGTTTTTGGGCGCCGTCTCCGGCAGTTTTGGGGCGAACGAAGTCAAGGTACAGGAGCTGACCCGGAAGGATCTCCGAATGGTCTTTACCATAAGTAAGAATCGTGACTACTCAAAATTGAATGATGCCTTGGGAAGATTTTCACCGGCCGACCGGATCGAATATCTTAGATTAAGCCTGGAAATTCCGGACAGTTATAACCTCCGGTTTCATGAATGGAACCGGTATGTCACAGAGTATGGGGAGATTGATATTGCTGATGTGAGTTTCTCAAGGAGTCTGGAACTGTCGCTGGACGGGATTCCAGGCAGTACCGACATGGGATCTGAAACTGCCCTGAGCCGCAATGAAAAGCAGGTGGTCAGTAAGCGATACCTGAAGCTAAACGGAAGCATTAGCGACCATTTGGCGGTGATTGAATCAGAGGGAACCAGGGAGGTAGACCTGACAGGGAATGTAATTGCTGATGTATCCATGATCTTTGACGGGTTTCCGGAAATGGTTGTAATTCCTGTATTCTCAGATTCAGGTGTAGGAGGTGAAGCGGCGGAGGTTGCTGCTCTGAAATTTGTTGATGTGGTGGTCCCTGCCATGGATGATGCACCGGATACATTGTATGCAATCCTAACGCTGGAATATATATACCGCCATGTGCAGTCGGGATGGAAAACTTTTGCCGAGTGGGACGATAAGGTGGAGTACTACCAGGGCTATGTGAGCAAAAAGGTGCCGCTTTTTTTGAAAAAGGATTACCTGCCCCGCCTCTTCTGCATTGGAACTGATCAGGGAGGGAAGAGTGCGTTGAAGTTCCGGAAAAGCCCGGGAAAGGAGTACCTGCTTCAATTCAGGGATCACCTCGATGCCAGCCGCTTCCTGGAGTGGTTGCGAAATCCTGCACGAATGCAAGCCGATCCTGTTTTTATCGGTAGTAGCAAGCTGCTATATAAAGGTGATCCTATTACACCTGGTGAGGTAGTTGAGAACCAGCTGAAGGTGTTACCGGTTTATTAATAACTTGCAAGATGAAAGATTCCAACAATTTATCTAGAAGGAACTTCTTTAAAAGTGCAGGTATCGGTGCTGCAGCTGTGGCAGGCATACCGCTGCTGTTCCAATCGTGTTCACCTGCAGGGGAAGCGGGTAAAATTCACGACTTTTTCGCAGATGGTGATGTGGTGCTGTTCCAGGGAGACTCCATCACCGATGCAGGACGGAACAAGCAACAGGAACTGCCCAATAATCCCTGGTCTTTCGGAGTGGGATATGCCAACCATATCGGCTCCTGGTTGCTGGAGGAGATGCCCGCAAAGAATCTGACTATTTACAACCGGGGGATCAGCGGCAACAAGGTGTATCAACTGGCAGACCGGTGGGAGAAGGATTGTCTTGATCTGAAACCCAATGTGCTGAGTATCCTTATAGGCGTGAATGATTACTGGCATTTCCGAAACGGAAAATATGACGGTACTCCCGAAACATATGAGAACGATTTTCGGAAACTGCTCTCCCGTACAATGGAAGCTCTTCCCGATCTGAAACTGGTGATTTGTCAGCCCTTTATCCTTACCGGTACCAGCGCAGTGGATGAGTCGTGGGTGGAGCCATTCAGTGCTTACCAGGCGATTGCGAAAAAGATATCGGATGAATTTGGTGCCATCTGGGTGCCCTTTCAGGAGATATTTGACAGTGCCATTGAAGCAGCCCCTCCAACCTATTGGGCCGGAGATGGTGTACATCCCTCCATGGCCGGCGCTCAGTTGATGGCGAAAAGCTGGCTGGAGGCGTTGGGGTAGGTATTATTCAGCCTGTTTGTACTCCTCCTCAAGTTCGTTGAAAATCTCCTTAACTGTGGAGATACGTTTTACCCGTCCGGCATTGGCTCCGACAAAGGCAAAGCCATCTTTAAAGTTTCCTTTGAAAGCTGCGAGAAGTGCGTCAGAAATGCAGTAGAGGGTGGTTTTCGGGTTGCACGATTTAATACAGTTGCGCTTGCAGACAGTGGGTCTTCTCTGCCCATCGCTGGCCTCCTGCAGAAACCGGTTGAAAATGGATCTGCCGGGCATGCCCACGGGGCTCTGGATGATTTGTATATCCTCTTCGGTGGCATCTATAACGGCCTGCTTGAATTCGTCCGAGGCATCGCACTCTTCGGTGGCAATAAACCGGGTGCCCAGCTGAACAGCACTGGCCCCCTGTTTCATAATTTCCACAATATCTTTGCCGTTGAAGATGCCTCCTGCGGCGATGACTGGTACCTCTTTGTTAAATTTCTCCTTGATCTCCCTGGCCACTTTTACAACATCTGCAACCAGATTTTCCAGGGTATTGCTTATATCCTCAAGTGCATTTGCCTTAAAGCCAAGATGACCGCCGGCTTTTGGACCCTCTACCACGAAAGCATCCGGCAGGTAGTCATAATTCTGGTGCCACTTCTGGGTGATGATACTGGCAGCCCGTCCCGAAGAGACGATGGGAACCAGTTTTGTCTTATTTCCTTTGCTCAGGTAAGAGGGGAGGTCCAGGGGTAGTCCGGCTCCCGAAAAAATAATATCGATGCCCTCATCAATGGAGGTCTTCGCCATTTCCGCAAAGTCGGTAATCACCGCCATGATGTTTACACCAAGCACCCCGGAAGTCATCTCACGTGCTTTTCGGATCTCCTGCTTAATCCCTTCAATGTTCCCTTTTTTATAACTCAGTTCGCTCTGTTTGCTGGTGAGACCTATCGCAACGGTTGAAATAGTACCCACGCCTCCCATATTGGCTACTGCCGAAGCAAGCTTTGAGAGAGATATTCCAATTCCCATTCCCCCCTGTATAATGGGTACACGTATTTTTAAGTCTCCGATATTCAGCGATTTCATAGTATAACCTTGAATGAGCGACAAATGTACTCTTTTATTTATGGAAGATACAGCTTAGGGATGAATTACCCCAGTACGGGATAAATTTACAAATTGCTTCTATATTTATATAATGAAAAGGCACTGTAACAAACCCTTTCCACCCTCGAAGTTTCCTTTTTTTTACTGTTGGGTGATCCTGGCTGCCGGGACCATCGGGATTCTGATGAGTATACCCGGACAGACCATGGGGGTGTCGGTTTTTATTGAAAGCCTGCTTTCGGATCTGCAGATCAACCGCAACAACCTGAGCCTGGCCTACCTGGTAGGCACCCTCGGCTCGGGACTGATTATCACCCGTGCCGGAAAACTTTATGATCAATACGGGGCGCGGGTAATGGCATTTATTGCGGGAGTGATGCTGGGGGTGATGCTGGTCTACCTGACGCGGGTCGACCGCCTGGTAAGTGTCCTTGCAGAGCACGGATGGCTTTCACCAGCAATGCTAACCTTTGTTCTTCTTGCCGTGGGATTCTGGGGGATTCGTTTTTTTGGACAGGGGTTGCTCACCATGGTTTCGCGGAACATGGTGATGAAGTGGTTCAACCGCCGAAGGGGTCTGGCCAACGCAGTGCTGGGGATCTTCTCAGCACTCGGATTTTCCATTGCTCCAAAGATACTGGATCAGGTTATCATGCGATTGGAATGGCGGGGGGCATGGATTTTCCTGGCCATACTGGTTGGGATTGGCTTCGCCTTGTTTGTTATCTTTTTCTACAGGGATAATCCAGAAGCGTGTGGCTGTGTGGCTGACGGGAAACTGGGGGCTGGTAAAAAAGGCCGAAGGCCACCCAGTTTGCCCGATCATGATTTCACCCTTCCGGAAGCCAGGAAAACTATTGCATTCTGGGCGTTTACACTGGGACTCTCATTGTCTGCACTCTATATAAGCGGACTGACCTTTCATGTGGTCTTTGTCTTCGAGGCTTCCGGACTTACCAGGGAGCAGGGACTGGGTATTTTTATTCCGACCTCACTGATTGCGGTGGGGATCCAGTTTATAGGCGGTTATGCCAGCGACTATATCAGGTTGAAATTCCTGCTGCTTCTCTTTGCATTAGGCATGATTTTCTCCGCTGTAGGTCTTATAATGCTGGGTGAACAATCGTGGGCCTACTGGATGATCATCAGTGGAAACGGGGTGGTCTGGGGCCTTTATACAGTTTTGATCGGGGTAACCTGGCCCAGGTTTTTCGGGTTGAAGCACCTGGGTGCCATTTCAGGATTCTCATTGAGCTGGACCGTGATTGGATCGGCCCTGGGACCCTATATGTTTAGCTTGTCCGTCGATCTTACCAGCAGCTATGACCTGGTGGCCTGGATCTGCCTGGCGATCGCTGTCATACTAGTGGTACTTGCATTCAAAGCAGATAACCCGGGGTTACCGGCAAACCTCCATCTGTAGCCCCACTTCTCCTGGCACCATCTTTCAGACTCCATGAACCTTGTTATTTATATTTGCTTATTACCGCAACCATAAGTGCAAATCCTTCATCTTCCTATTGTAATCTAAAAACATGGCACCATGAAAAGCTATATCTCATACATAATAGTCATTCTGATTTTGGTGAGCTTCCTGCCCTCCTGTGAGAAAGCAGACCCAATTCAGAAGGAAACCCCGAAAATAACGCTTAACAAGAAG
>DAOWNM010000052.1 GCA_030642565.1 Bacteroidota bacterium
CAGTGTCTTGTGTCCGGCGGCCAGCGAGGAGACGCCCAGAATATGAACATCATTCTCAACGGCCTGCTTGGCTGCTTCGACGGGCGTCTGGAAAAGCGGGCCGATGTCCACATCAAACCCAATATCGGCGTAGCCTGTACTCACTACTTTAGCTCCACGGTCGTGTCCGTCCTGACCCATCTTGGCAATCATGATCCGGGGCTGGCGTCCCTCTTTGGAGGCAAACTCCTGTGCCATGGCACAGGCCTCACTGAAGGCCTGGTCCTCTCCCGATTCGGAAGAGTATATACCTGATATGGAGCGGATCACCGCTTTGTACCTACCTGAGACCGCCTCTATAGCTGTGGAGATCTCTCCCAGAGTGGCCCGGTTCTTAGCTGCTTCAACAGATAGTTCAAGCAAATTCCCTTCACCGCTTTTCGCACAGTCAGTTATAGACATTAATGAGGCTTCGACATTTTGATTGTTGCGCTCTTTTTTTAATTTGGTGAGGCGATCCAGCTGTGCCTGACGAACAGCTGTATTGTCTACTTCCAGGATATCGAGGGGATCCTCCTTTTCGAGACGGTACTGGTTCAAGCCAACAATGATGTCTTTTCCGCTGTCGATCCTCGCCTGTTTCCTGGCAGCGGCCTCTTCAATACGCATTTTAGGAATTCCGGTCTCTATGGCAGCTGCCATCCCCCCCAGCTCTTCGATCTCTTCGATATGTTGCCATGCTCTCCGGGCAATTTCGTGAGTCAGGGTCTCAACGTAGTAGGATCCAGCCCATGGATCAAGCGAACGGCAGATCTCTGTCTCCTCCTGCAGATGCAGCTGTGTGTTCCTGGCTATTCTTGCAGAGAAATCTGTGGGAAGGGCAATGGCCTCATCCAGTGCATTGGTATGAAGCGACTGGGTGTGTCCCAGCACTGAGGCCATGGCTTCAATTGAGGTCCTGGCCACATTGTTAAAGGGGTCCTGTGCAGTAAGGCTCCATCCGGAGGTCTGGGAGTGGGTCCGGAGGGCCATGGACTTGGGATTTTTGGGGTTGAACTGTTTGACCAGTTTGGCCCATAGCATCCTTGCTGCCCTCATTTTGGCGATCTCCATAAAGTGATTCATCCCGATGGCCCAGAAAAAGGAGATCCTGGGTGCAAAAGCATCAATATCGATTCCTGCCTTCACCCCGGTACGCAGGTACTCCAGACCGTCGGCCAGGGTATAGGCCAGCTCAATATCAGCTGTGGCTCCTGCCTCCTGCATGTGATATCCGGAGATACTGATGCTGTTGAACTTGGGCATGTTTCCGGAGGTGTATTCAAAAATATCCGCAATGATCTTCATGGACATCCCCGGGGGGTATATGTATGTGTTCCGAACCATAAATTCTTTCAGGATATCGTTCTGGATGGTTCCTGTTAACTCTTCAAGCGACGCTCCCTGTTCCAGTCCGGCTACAATATAGAAAGCCATGATCGGCAGCACCGCCCCGTTCATGGTCATGGAGACTGACATCTTGTTCAAAGGAATCTGGTCAAACAGCACCTTCATATCGAGAATGGAATCGATAGCTACACCGGCTTTCCCTACGTCGCCTTCTACACGCTCGTGGTCGGAATCATATCCACGGTGGGTGGCCAGGTCAAAGGCCACTGATAACCCTTTTTGTCCCGCTGCAAGGTTCCGGCGGTAGAAAGCATTGGACTCTTCTGCTGTTGAAAAACCTGCATACTGCCTGATGGTCCATGGACGCATGGCATACATGGACGAATAGGGTCCGCGCAGAAAAGGTGGTAAACCGGCGGCATAGTTCAGGTGCTCCATCTTCTCCAGATCTTCCTTGCTGTACGCCGGCTTGATGGAGATATGTTCCGGGGTTTCCCAGAGTTCACCGTTGGCCTGCTTTTGAGGTTCGGCCTTTATCTGGCGAAAATCTATTTTACTGAAATCGGGTCTCATATTGGTATATCGAGTCTGTTAAGTCGCGTATCTAAAGTAAACGGTTGTTGAAGGTGGTGAGGGTTTCAAGAAGGTTGCTTTTCATATGAATGAAATGTTCAATTCCGGCTCTCCTGAGTGATTCGATTGAATCGGCAGGATAACCGGCCACAACCACAATGGATTTTCCATTGAGTGCCTTTTGCACCGCAGGGGCGATCTTACCATATGCATCATCTGAGCTGCAGAGTACCACAACGTCAAAATCTTCCGATTCGCTGAAGGCTACTCCATCATCTACAGTTTTGAAGGGGGGACGATCAACAATATCATAACCCGCGCAAGCAAAGAAGTTTCCCGAAAAAGCGGCTCTTGCCGTCATCCAGGCCGGGTTTCCATATTTAAAGAGTAGTACCCGTGGCCGCTTTTTACTTTTTTCTGTCTGTAACCTGATCTCTTCAAAAAGAGAGGAGAGCCGGAACGGTTTGAGCGGTGTTAATGTTGAATGGGATTTAACTGTATCCGAAGATGTGGTTGCTACATCCAATTGGTCGAGGATCAATTCGTTGAAATTTGGAAATGCATTGGTCCCCAGGATATGTCCCCTTCCTGAAGCAGAGCGTTCTGTTTTCTTTGTGCGTGATGCAAGTACTATCTCCTGGATCCAACCTGTTTCGAAGGCCCTCCTGAAGCCGCCCATCGACTCTACTTCGCAGAATAGTTCCCACGCCTTTTCTGCCACAGCATCGGTCAGGCTCTCGATGTAATATGAGCCCGAAGCCGGATCGGTTACCTGGTCGAAATGGACCTCTTCGCGCAGAATGATCTGTACATTACGGGCAATGCGGTCCGAGAACTCACTGCCATTTCCGTATGGATAGTCGTAAGGAAGTACGCTTACCATATCTGCTCCACCCAGTATGGATGACATAGCTTCAGTGGTACCACGCAACATGTTCACGTGCGGATCATACAGGGTCATGTTCCACTCCGAAGATATGGAGTGGATGGTGATTTCATTGTTGGGTTGATCGATGCCGTACGCTTCTCCGATTTTTGTCCAGAGGATACGGGCAGCTCTTAATTTGGCAATCTCCATAAAATAGTTAGAACCGGATGACAGAACCAGTTGAAGTGAATCTTGTGCTGTGACCGGGTTTATTCCTTTAGAAGTAAGGATGGCCATATACTCACTGGCCATGGCCATGGCAAAGGCCAGTTCTTCCACCAGGGAGGAGCCTGCATTCTGGATCATGGCTCCATCTATCTCAATTACCTTCAGGTCGGGCGAACTCTTTTTTACCTTCTTTACCAGTTTTCCGATGTTTTCCAGGCTGCCAATGGGAATGCCCGATTCGGCCATTTTACCCAGTGGATCGGCACCCAGTGAACCGTGCAGGCTGGATGGGTCCACCCCCTTTGCCCTGGCAAGGGCCATAAGAGATTCATAAAGAGTATCGGCACCCAGGCAGCCCCGGAAATGCAATTCGGTCTCCCCGGGGTGGATATCTTCCAGAAGTTTTTCCAGGATGACCGGTGAGGGAGCTGATGAGCCTTCCAGATGAATGTGTATGGCCTGGGCTCCGCCTTTCAATGCAGCCTTCATGCGCCTGTTGGCACCTTCAAGCTTTTTTCCCGGACGGAGATCCTGACAGATGATCCAGCCATTGGGTGCCCCGGAAGGATTCTTCAATGAACCTACATTTTCCAGGTATCCCATGTTCTCCAGATCTTCCTCTCTGTAATAGGGCTTCACAGGAATGCCTTCATCACTTTCCCAGATCAGTTTTTTCTGGTAATCGGCACCTTTCAGATCGGCCCTGATCTTCTCTTCCCACACAGAGGTGGTGATCTCCGGGAAATTGGCAAATAGTTGTTTATTACCCTCTTCTTTCATGGTTTTCTGAAATGAAGTACAAAGAAACTACTTTGTGAACAGCTTAACAATGTTTTTAATCATGATTAACAAGGTGCAATAGCAGAACACCCAGGATTTGGTTCCTGGAGAAAGTAGTGATATTATTTGCCGGCGAAGCTACCTATTGCAAACCTGTCATCCTGGAGGGATTTACCCACTGGTCGAACTCCTCTTCGGTGAGGTAATTCAGGGCCAGAGCAGCCTCTTTCAGGGTGGCTCCCTCCTTGTGTGCCTTTTTAGCAATCTCGGCAGCCTTTTCGTATCCAATATGGGTGTTCAGGGCGGTGACCAGCATCAGGGAGTTGTTGAGGTTCTCAACTATCCGATCCTGATTGGGCTCTATCCCCACAGCGCAGTTTTCGTTGAAGGAGCGACAGGCATCCCCAATGAGTCGTGCCGATTCCAGGAAATTATAGATCATCATCGGCTTAAATACATTGAGTTCAAAATGGCCATTGCTTCCACCAATGTTGATGGCTACATCGTTGCCCATCACCTGGGCACATGCCATGGTCAGTGCCTCTGCCTGGGTGGGATTTACCTTACCAGGCATGATTGAGGAGCCTGGTTCGTTGGCTGGAATGATGATCTCACCGATACCGCACCGCGGACCGGAAGCCAGCATGCGGATATCGTTCCCTATTTTCATCAGGCTCACGGCCAGGGTCTTCAATGCACCATGGGTCTCCACGATGGCATCATGAGCAGCCAGCCCCTCGAATTTATTGGAACCTGTAATAAAAGGGAGATCGGTAAAGCGGGCGATGTTCCTGGCCACCAGTTTGGCATACCCTTCGGGGGTATTGATGCCTGTGCCCACTGCGGTTCCGCCCAGGGCCAGTTCGGTGAGGTGGTCCAGGCTGTTGATCAGTGATTTCAAACCGTGATCGAGTTGCGATACATATCCGGAAAACTCCTGCCCAAGTGTCAGAGGAGTGGCGTCCATCCAGTGGGTGCGTCCAATCTTCACAACATTCATATGGGCATCAGCTTTCTCTTTGAGTGTATCACGAAGATCCTTCACCCCGGGAATGGTTATTTCAGTGAGCATTTTATATGCTGCAATATGCATGGCGGTGGGGAAGGTATCGTTGGATGATTGGGACTTGTTCACATCATCGTTGGGATGGATCAGCCGTTCGCCTTCGCCCAGCCTGTTTCCCTGGATCACGTGGGCCCGGTTGGCCACCACTTCGTTTACGTTCATATTGGATTGGGTGCCTGATCCGGTCTGCCAGACCACCAACGGAAACTGGTCGTCCAGCTTCCCCTCAATAATCTCATCACAAACCTCCATGATTTGGTAGGCCTTCTCTTCAGAAAGCACTCCCAACTCCAGGTTGGTGGCTGCCGCGGCCTTTTTCAGGTAACCGAAAGCCTGCACAATCTCTTTGGGCATACGGCCATCGCCTATTTTGAAATTATCTTTTGAACGTTGGGTTTGTGCACCCCAGTACTTATCGGCAGGAACCTTCACCTCGCCCATGGTATCCTTTTCAATCCTGGTTTTCATGATCGGTATATTTTGAGCTAAATATACTCAATCAGAACCAAGCTGAAGCAGGTAAAAAAATGTTCTTGGAAACAATATGGATCAGGAGTCGGCCTTGGCCAGGAGAATGGTAATGTAATTGTTCCCTTCGGTATCGGATTCCACACCTACGCCGCACTGGGTCACATCTTCAAGCAGGGTGGCTTCCCCGTCGGTCAACTGCAGCAATTCATCCAGGATCACATCTTCGTCGCTTGAGGTGGTTTTCAGTACCAGCGCGTTCAGATTGTAAAAACTGTACTTTTCAAGAAGTGTATCCCAGTGTTCATCCAGACCATCAGTGTTTACCTCCACCACCCCATTGGCCATTTTGTAGGAATATATCTGCGCCTCGCCTACGATGAAGTACTGGTGTACAAAAGCTCCGTCTTCTCCTTCTTCGACCCGGAAGTTCCTGATGGCTTCATAGATTAGATTTTCAATGTTCTTGATTTTGATATAGGGTCCATCGTCCTTGTCGCAGGAGAAGAGGAACAGCGGTATCATCAGGATCAGGATCAGGCGAAGATTATTCATGATCTATTCATTTACACTCTAGTACGAAAAGGGAACAAAAAAGGTTGCTTAGAGCTGATCGATTTTTTCAGGAGGATCGCCTACCACCGCCTTGTACTTTCCCTCCACAATGGGCCGGTGAATCAGTTTGGGATTTTCAACCATCACCTTGATCCACTCTTCGTCATTCAGATTCAGTCCTTTCAGCTCTTTTCGGTAGATCTCCTCCTGGGTACGGATTAGTTCAAATGGTTTCACATGGAGTTTCATTACCAGGGCGGTGAGTTCAGCTTCGGTGAGTAGCTCTTTCAGGTATTCGCGTACCTGCAGTTCCATCTTTTTCTCGGTGGCATACTGCAGGCCGGCCCTGCTTTTTTTGCAGCGGGGATTGTGGTAGATGGTATACATGTTGATTGCTATTTAATAATCATTTTATTCTTCCTCCTCCGTCTCCTCCTGGTTGACCGGGTCGGCATCCAGGACAAACATGCCGCGGCCATGGGTGGCAATGATGATCATATTTTCGCGTGGCTGAATGGCCAGGTCGTGTACATAGGTACAGGGAAGGTCGCCAAGAACCTCCCAGCTCTCACCGGCATCTTTCGAGACATAGACGCCCACATCGGTGCCCAGGTAGAGGATACTCTCCTTTTCCGGGTCCTCCCTGATCACATTGACAGGTCCGGCCGGAACATTGGCCGAGAGATCATCCCAGGTGGCTCCAAAGTCGGTGGAGCGCCATATATAAATGGCTGCATCATCATCCCTGCGGCCGGTCTGGGTGACATAGACGGTACCGAAATCGTGTTTCGAGGCCACGATCCTGGAGATCCATCTCACTGGCAGGGGTTCTTTGCGGATATCCTCCCATTTTTTTCCTCCATCCCTGGTTCTCCAGAGTCTCCCGTCGTCGGTGCCGGCATAGAGCAGGTTCGGGTTGAAGACAGATTCTTCCAGCGCACTGATGGTCTGGTAGCTGATATCGCCCTTCTTCTCAGGATCGTTGAAGGTGAGGTCGGGGCTGATTTGCTCCCAGGTTCCTCCCCTGTCGGTTGACTTCAGAACATGCTGAACCCCGTGATAAACAATATCCGGATTGTGGTCGGACAGCAGGGTGGGGGCCATCCACTGTCCCCTGAATTCAGGCTCTTCCGGGAAGGTGGTGGGCAATATCCACTCCATATCGCCGGGATACCCTTCCACGGTGGCTTTGGCAAGTTTTCCATAGAAGAGGGAGGCGTAGATGGAGTTGTTGTCCCGCGGGTCCACCACATGGGTGCTCCCTTCGGCTCCCAGGGTGAGTTCCCACTCGGTCGGCCTTATCTTATCCTTTCCCCTGGAGAGGTCCACCTCGGTATAGAAGCTGTGGTGGTCCTGGACGGAGCCAAATACCCTGAAGGGTTCACTGTTATCAAACTCAACGTTATAGAATTGTGCCAGCGGAAGCTCTTTCAGCAGGTTCCGCCAGTTTTCACCTTTGTCGTAGGAGACACTGACACCTCCATCATGGGCCGCCAGGATGTAATTGGAGTTGTCCGGATCGATCCACATGCTATGTTGATCCATATGTATTTTCCCCCGATCGGGTTCGAAAGTAGCACCACCATCGGTGGAGATATTGATCCGGAGACCAAGGGTATAGACCCGGTTCTCATCGTTGGGATCCACACGCATCTGACCGAATACCCATCCGTAGGTGCCGGAGTGCCCCGACATATATTTCTTTGTTTTTTCGGTAAGACCACTTACCTGCTTCCAGCTCTCCCCGGCATCGTCCGAACGGTAGAGGGTAGCTCCTTTAATCACATTGTCCTTGGGACGGCCATAGGAGTCCAGCTCCCCCTCTTCCGCTTTGAAAGCGATTTCGTAATCATCCACAAACGCGTAGATCACATCGGGATTGGATCGGGCCACATCGATCCCTGTGCGCCCCATAAATTTGGATGAGGGCAATCCATTGGTCAACTGCTTCCAGTTTTTTCCACCGTCGGTAGTTTTCCAGATGCCGTTGTTCTTGTGGTTCTCGTATGTGCGGGGATCGTTCCACTTCAACCGGGTCCGCTGCCATGTGGTGGCATAAAGGATCTCCGGATCGCGGGGATCCATCACCAGGTCGTTGACTCCGCTTTCAGCTCCTTTGTAGAGTATCTTTTCCCAGCTCTCACCTCCATCGGTTGTTTTGTAGAGGCCCCGTTCTTTGTTCTTTGTCCACTCATGACCCGAAGCGGCCACATAGACAATCCCGGGGTTTTCCGGGTGGACCAGGATACGGGCGATGGTAAAACTCTCTTCAAGACCCATATGGGTCCAGGTCTCACCTCCATCGGTGGTTTTCCATACTCCGCATCCGGGGTTTGACGATCTGAAAATATTGGCCTCACCGGTTCCTACCCAAACGATTTCGGGGTTGGAGGGGGCAATGGCCAGGTCGCCGATGGTGGAGGTGCCCTGGTGCTCAAATACCGGTTCGAAGGTGACCCCCTCATTGATGCTTTTCCATACACCACTTGAGGCTGTGGCCACCCAGATGGTATAGTTTTGCCCCCTGGGCCCCACCGCTTCCACATCGGTACATCGGCCACTGATATTGGTGGGCCCGATAAACTGCCAGTGCAGCTCCTTGTAAGTGGAGCTGTCGCGCATCTCTTCATGGGCCTGGTACATGACCAGCTTTTCTTTGCCGGTTAGTATAGCGGTTTTAACCTGCGCGGAGAGTACCATTCCGTTGAGAATCATACTGGTGATGAGCAGATACTGGATCAGGATTTTCGGTTTCACGGTTTCAGGGATCGGTTTTCGCTCTTAAAAATAGCTAAGTTTTTGTTATTTAGCCTTACATCCGTTTGTATGCAAATTCTTATTATTGAGGACGAGGCTTCTTTAATGGAGTCCATGGTGTCATACCTGGAGCTGGTAAAGCTTGCCAGGGAGAATTAATCGAAATCGGGGATCACTATTATATCGGCAAGAAATTCCATAGCACTGATGATCTTCGCACTTTTCCTGACGCAGTTGGGCAGGGTTTTTATTAAGAAATCAAAAGGTCCGTTCAGGAAGTTCAGAGCCTCTATTTTCTATTTTGAAACTTCCCTGTTACTGATCGTGGTGTAATCCAGGTTGGCTTTCACATGCTCAATCATCCAGTCCACGATTTTTTCAAAATCGTAATCAGGCAACCCGTTTTCCCACTGTTCCAGCGAATAGATCCCCCTGAAGCCTCCCTCCTCCAAGATTCTCACACACCGGTCGAAGTCGAAAGAGGTGTGCTCATAATTCTCATTGTAGGCATGGGTTTTGGCCGAGACCAACCGGGTAAAAGGGGCAATCATCTTCAATGCTTCATACTGGTCGGTCGATTCCGGGTAATTTCCAAAATCGGCCAGGAGACCGAAATGGTCACTGTTGACTTCTCGGGCTACCCTCACATGGTTTTCAGGAATCGAGAGCAGGTCAAAATGGTTCTCAGAGAGCAAGGTGATTCCTTTGCTGGCGGCATATTTCACAAGCTGTCTGGTAGATTTTATCCCCTCCTCCAGGGAGTGTTTCATAAAGCTACCCCTGACCATCTTCGAGCCCAGGAACGCTCCTACTTCGATCCACTCTTTGATCTCCTCCACAGCCAGAGTGCTGTTGTTGTTTTCGGGGTCAGACATATCTTTACCCGGAGTGTCGGCCTGAATATTGATCAGCGTGGAGTGACTTTTTTCAAGTGCTCTCTTCAGATCTTTCAGATAGGCAGGCCTCCTCGACTCAAAGTGCTCTGACCAGAATTCAGGTTGATAAATGCCGAATCTGTCACGGTAATACTCCGGGATTGTCTCCAGGGTAAGCAGATTCCCTGAAGCATTGGGATTGGTGCTGACAAAACGGTTTCGAAAAACCACAGTGGTTATCCCCATTCGCGACATGGGATCTGTCGCGGAGCGGTGAGCCAGAAGGGAGGGGGCCGCCATCAAGGTGCCGGCTACCATCCCCGAATGCTGAATAAATGTTCGTCTGTTCATTTTGATTATTGTTTCAGGGCCGCCTTGGTAAAGATATAATCAGGGATATCCTGATCAAATTTGACGCTATTTATCCGGAATTCCGTGCCCTTGCCATTCTTTAGCATGTCTTTGTAGACCATGGTCATGGGAAACCAACGGCCCTGTACATTTTGTACATTCGAAAGTGTGGTGCGTTTAAGCAGCTGACCACTCTTTGCAAACATCTCCTGTTTTAATGGAACAAAGCGTTCGCTATCCACCCAGATCTTCTGGGAGTGGTAAGCTACGTCCGACACTATTGCTGACAGATCGAGTACATAAGTGTCCCGGCCGTCAATCTCTTCATGACCGGCAATGGTAGCGTCATACACCTCTGTGAGTTTCCTGTCATCCATCATATCCTCATAAGAGAGGTCGGAACCCATCACCGACTGACGTAACATATGTCCGGAGATCTGAATGATCCGGTCGGTTGATGGAGAATAGATCCACAGTTTATCCTCCAGTTTGAGCATTTTGGTCCCCTGCTCACGGGCAGGAGAGAGGTACTCGGTAAAGGACTGTTTATTGCCCACCGAATAGGTTTCTGAGCCAATGGTACGACTCGACCGGCGACCATGAATGATCATATCCGATACAAAAATCCGGTTTTCAGAGGAGATGTTTTTGTCAACGGTTTCCAATATCTCTTTTGCATCTTGCGCAGAGAGCCCCAGTGTGACGGTTGCCAGCATGAGTGTTATGAATATCTTTTTCATCTGCTTTACTTATTGGTTAATATCTGAACAAATAGAGTACCATATTTTTGCAAATCGATTACACTTCCAACTCCCTAAAAAGCTGTGCGGTTTTTCGTTTGTAGATAGCAAAGCCTGCCAGTGCGCTTCCAAGAACTGTGGCAAAAACCCCCGGAATAAAACCGATAATATACATGGAGGGAGTCACCTGTGCCCTGAAAACAGAAGGCATCATCATCCCGATATTACCCGTAAGCGCTGAAAAATCCCAGCCATGGGTTTGTAACCTGTAAGTAAGCGCCAGACCCAGAACCGTTCCAACAAAAGAGCCTATGATTCCAATAAGGATAGCTTCATATAAGGTGGTTCTGTAGATATGCTTCTTTTCCTCTCCAAGAGCAAGACGAATACCAAATTCACTGTATCTGCGGAGTCCGCCCAGAAGTCCGGTGTTCCACAGGACGATCGACATGGCAATGATGAAAATAGAAACCATGATACCAACCATATTATCGGCGATCATCAGATAATCGGCCATTCCTGCATCCTCGGCAAGCCTTGTCATCATGGGCGAAAACTCATCGCTCTCCACACTGTATTTGGCATTGAAAGAGTCCGCCAGAGAATGAGCGGCTATATCATCGTAGGGCTGATCCCGGAAATACCCAAGAATCTCGCTTGCAGCATCCTCCATGTCAAGGGCAAGTTGAGCGTCTCCAATATCTATGAAAATGGCGCCCCGATCCAGTAATGAGTTCCCAAACCTGAGGGTGCCACTCACCACAAAGGTCTTAAACATCAAGCTTCCATTCATCGTGGAGCCGAACAGGGTCACCTCATCTCCCACGAACACCTTGAATTTCTCAGCAAAATCATCGCTAATCAGTGCTTCACCAGGTTTCACCGGAAGCCCTCCTTTCACA
>DAOWNM010000280.1 GCA_030642565.1 Bacteroidota bacterium
GCAGTGCAGTGTTACTGGGAATCTCTCGCTCAAATTCTCCGGCAAATGTCCAGGAATTATCTGTTTCAAAACCGTCTTCGAAAATAATCCGGCTTTTTTCTGAAATGAGATCTCCGTAAGTGGAGGTTGTTCCTGTGATCCAACTAAGGCTGCCCGAGTATGCGTTGTCGATCGTACTTCCATCGGGAGTTCCATGGGCCCATATCTCATGTCCCATGGAGCGCCAGAATCCATCTCCTGTTTCAAACTCTTCCAGGTAGGGTGGAATGTAAGTAGGTACAATATAGATCTCTGTAGAGATCTGGTCATTTCCGGTAAACTGGTCACCCGGCATGGCTGTTTTTGCCAGCACAGAGGGGCGTAATCCCGGCACAGAGAGGTCCGCGGTTGTTGGAAATGTGAAATCCACCGAACCACCAACGGGAATGGTGACATTCATTTGATTGATGGTCCATGTGGAACCTCCATTAAATGAGTAGGCCACAGGAACAGGATCCACGATTTCGGCACCACCATAATTTTTAATGCGTACTGTCACCGAGTCGCTGTTTGTATGTCCGCTTCCACTCAAGGGAGCGATCCACTCTGAAACCCCCACATCCTTGGAAATGAACTCCCCTGTCAGAAAGATATCATCCACGTTCCATCCTGTGTAGTTGTTAAACCCATCGGTGGGTCCCAGTTTAAAACGGATCTTTACCTGCTCCGACCTGGAATAGTCCTCCGGAATGGGCAGTTGAATTTCGGACCACTGAAAATCGCTTAGATAGGAGCTGTTTTCCCACAGTGTATTCCAGGTGGCGCCATCATCATCGCTGATCTCAATGGATGACTGGTCCCACACCTCAATATTCAGATACCGCCTGAAAAAGAGGTTCAGATTCTTGTAGTAGAGTACATCCAAGGTGGGCGATGTGGCTAGGTAAGATGAAGCTTCATTGAGCCCGGGTTCATAGTGGTAAGGATAGGCTCCAGTCCCCGTCAGGTCGGTTCCAAGTGCATTGGGTCCACTGAAAGCTCCGGCGGGATTTGGATTTCCAGGTACTCCTCCCATGCCATTGGGCGTACCTACTTCAAACTCACCGGTAAGTGTCCAGTTGTGCGCTCCATCAAAATTTTCGGAGAACCTGGTCTCGTAAATGATCTTGTATCCATCCGGCGACTGGTCGGTCGCGGGATAGGTAAGGCCATTGGCTGAGATGCTGTTGGCTGCCACCATCACATCCAGGCTGTTCCCGTGTGTTGCATCCAGTTTCACATCATAGGTGAGCCAGAGATATGAGAGCCCCTGGGGAAGATTGTGGCTCAGTCCGGTAAAGTTTGCCACACCAGAAATAAAGTTGGTAGCAGAACCCAGTGGGCTATTTTTATCAAATGTCTGGGAGGTGGTACTATAAAGTTTTAAACCATCTGCTTCCAGATCTCCATCATCTGTATTTAGTGAGGTAAACTGGATGTTATCCAGCGTAGCGGTGCCGGTATTTCCGAAAACTTTAAGGTCCACCCGGAGGATGGGAACCTCCTGCGATCCGGAGGGGGCGAAATTGGAGAAGGGTTGCGTGAAATCGATATCCCCAATATAGAGTTGCTGGGAGGCGGTCTCCTGGATGGTAATGTAATCGATGCAGGTCCCGTATCCCCAGCGTGTATGACCCTCAAATGCTACGTAATAGGTTTCGGTTGGATTGGGCAGGTTGAGTTTTTGCTCCTCCCATTCATAAACGGGATCAAGGTATTCGTGCAACAGGATCCAGGAGTCCGATTCGGACACTTTGTAATAGACCCGAAGTACATCCCAGCCAGTCGATCCTTCAAAGGTCCAGGGGATCTGACAGAGGTAGAAGCTGAGTTCAAGGGCAGTGGCCCCCAGCAGGTCCATCTCAGGGGTAATCAGTTTGGTGCGTTCGTTGTTAACACCCTGTTTGAAGAATATAGCGTTATAGGTTCCATCATAAGCTGAAGGAGGGTTCCGGGTGATGTCTTCCTGGTCGGCAGGCACCTGCCAGTTGTTGTCATTGGGACTGTGTCCCCCGTTTCTGTATCTCCACGGTTCATCTCCGGAGACTGCCTCTTCGGTCCATCCTTCAGGTTTTAATCCCGATTCAAATCCTTCGGTCAGGTGTACCTGTGAAAATAGCTGCGATAGTGGAAAACTTAGCAGGAGGATAATAAAAAATCTTGATACTTTCATCATTCAATTATTAAAATGCAACCATATAACCTAACTGTTAGTTTCTACGTATAGTTGCAAGACTAGGTTGTAGTAATAGCAAAGGATGTTGCATAAAAAAACATATAATTACAAACATATAAAGCTAGTTCTGTTTTTCTGCCTGTTGGGATTGTTATTTACCAACAGGCTTTATGGCCAGATCGATACCGACTTCTGGTTTGTAGTTCCGGAGCTTTCCCACAGGGGAAATACTGGAGGAACCCCGGGCAGGTTCAGAATGGCCACTCTGGAGTTAGAGGCGACAGTTACCGTCAGTATGCCGGCCAATACCTACCATCCTACACTGAATCCTACAGGCTTTCCTGATACAGTTATTTACATTCCGGCCAATTCTGCAGCGGAGCTGGACCTCTCCTACCTGATGGACAACATCACCTTTCCAACCAGGAACCTGCTGGAAAACAAGCCTCTTACGCCAGACGGAATAAACAATTTCGGGCTCCATATTACCTCCACCAACATGATCAATGTTTACTGGGAGGTGAACTATGAATATGGTTCCGACCTATGGACGCTGAAGGGGACAAACGGTTTGGGAACCCTTTTCTATGCCCCATTCCAGAATGTATATGACAACAGGAACATCAATCCGATGGCCTACTCGGCCATTGATATTGTAGCTGCCCACGACAATACCCGGGTAATCATCACCCTTCCTCCCGGTAAGGGGGCCAGTTACGGGTCACTGGTAGCAGGTGTATTGCCCGGGGAAACCCATGTGGTGGACCTGGATGCTGGTCAGACCTTCTCAATTTTCCCGCGCAATTACAGCATCGCTGCAGCCGACCGGCTGGGGGGCACCAGGATAGAGTCCGACGAGCCCATTAGTGTAAGTGTAAAGGATGATGCGCTTAACACCGGATCACAGGGTCAGCCTGTAATTGGTGACCAGCTGGTACCGGTGGATATTGTGGGGGACAACTACATCGTACCCGATGTGAAGAATCCCAACCTCGTTTTTGTGGTGGCCACAGAGGACAATACCAATATTTATGTAACCAATGCAGATGGGGTTCCCATTGGCCTCACCCCATATACCACCCTGAACAGGGGGGAACAGGCCATGGTGTTGGTGCCCAACGGATCGAAATATGCCCGCATCACCTCCCAGGCCAACCCTGGTGATCCCTACAGGCCATTTTATGTGTTTCAGTTGACGGTGGCCAACCAGACCCGGGGCGGAGCGCTGGTGCCATCCATTGGATGTACAGGAAATACTCAGCTGGCATTTACCCGCGCCAGGGAGGGAGAGAATATTTTCTATTTTTACCTGATCGCCGAGGCGGGAAACGAAGATCAGTTCCTTGTAGACGGGTTTCGGAGAGACGATATTATCGATCCGGGGGCATTTACCCCCATTGTGGGGAGTGGTGGCTGGGTGGCCCAGCTGACCACGCTGATCAATGCCAATGTGCTCCCTGTGGGTCAGCACCTGGTTGAAAATACCGGCGGGATCTTCC
>DAOWNM010000025.1 GCA_030642565.1 Bacteroidota bacterium
ACCGAAATATATGGATCAGAGGCGGTCACCTGCCAGTAATATACCGTGTTAAAACGAAGGTTCTCCACCTCAAGAACGGTATCTGACATATCTTCAAACAACCATGAGTCTTCAAAATTGGATTCATAAAGCTCCACATCGAAAATCAGGCTGTCTTCGAAATTTGGATCCGAGGCCTGCCACATTAATGTCAGGTCTACGGGTTGGTTTGTCTGACTGTTCCCGGGAGAGAAATTACCCGAAAATTCAGGGGGATCGTTGTATTCACTGCTTCGTTCAAGCAGAATAACCACTGTGCTGGTTGTCCCTTCTTTAACCGAGACAGTGACAGACTCTGAAATAAACCCGTTTTTTCGGGCAATCAGGTTGTATTCACCCACCTCAATGACTGAAAAAATGAAATATCCTGCACTGTCACTGGCCACAGATACAGTGGGGGGATTTGTGGTCAGTATGGCACCCTCAAGGTCCTTTTCCGAGGTGAAATCAAGAACATTTCCATCCAGAATACCGGTGGCATAAACATCAAGCTTGTCTTCACTGCATCCGTGAAAGGAGAATGACAAAAGAATTGTGCATACTAGTATTAATGCAATTCGCACACGGTTATAATGCTGCATAGCCTAAATTTAATAAATACGCCCCTGGTTCCGGCCTTTGCCGAAGAGGGGATTTACCACCTCATAACATGATCCTGTATGATGGTGACTTTCATATCGCTTCCGGTCTGGGTTACCTTATACCCGATTCCCGATCCATTCTGAAACTGATTGACCACATGTCCGTTTCCTTCCTGGATGATTTGAAAATCCATATCATTGCCATAAAGGAACTGCCTGATCACATTCTCATTTCCATCCTGCAGGACGGAACTAACCAGGTTTTCTCCGGAATGAACTCCATAATAGCTGTTCAGATCTCCTATCTGGGTAACTTCGGCGGCATTGTTCTTACCCGCCTGTACCAGAAAGGAACTGTTCTGATCTCCTTTCTGATACACCGTAACCAGGTTGGGATCATTGTGGCTTGAGAATTGCAGGATTGTAGCCTTATTCTGCAGGCCCATCTGGCGAAGTGTAGCCGTATTCAGATCAAGCACATTCAAGTCATCTTTCAACCCCTGGTTTTCATTTGTTATCTCCGTAATAGTGCCCATCTCAGTGGAAATCAACGGGAGATTCAGGGGTTCAAAAACCTGTCCGAATGCCGTCCATGAAACCATCAACATGCAGCAAAAAGAGACCAATGCTCTATTTGCCAATCTAACGTTGTATTTCATATTTAAATGTTTAAATGCCCTCCGGTAAATGCGCGTACCGGAGGAGCATTTTATAAACAATTAACTCATCATATATCGGAGCAATTATTCATCTGCCTGAAATTGCTCATTGAGTAACATCCTTAGGGTCAAGGAAGAATAGTGGTCTGTACAACAACTGAATTATTTCCATTTCCGTTCTGTAATACCCCGCTTACATTGTAACCTCCATTCTGTGTCTGGGATGAAAAATTATTACTTCCATTCTGGATGACACCGGCGACATTAGGGAGTTCTCCGTTAGTACCATCAATTGACTGAACCTGAATGGCATCATTGCCAAATCCACCAGTCTGGATAATACCAGCGATATTAGGTGGCCACCATTCCGATGTTCCTTCATTGGACTGAACCTGGGTTGCAGTTCCACCATTGCCATCCTGAATAATGCCGGCAAGGTTAAAATCTCCACTCTGTGTCTGAATAGCTTCGTTACCGTTACCAGTCTGCAGGTTGCCTGCAAGGTTCCATGTTCCCTTCTGTATCTGTACAGCATCATTTCTATTGCCGGGCTGTACAACCAGGGCAAGATTAAAGTCTCCCTCCTGTTCCTGGGTAGAGCTGTTGCCATTTCCGGTTACAATAGCTACGGCCCAGTTCTCTTCTCCATTCTGTATCTGGACTGCTGACATGTTGTTGTTTCCGGTTTGAAGGATAAAAGCATTATTGAAACTTGCATCCCCATCGACCTCAACATCCTGCATCTGTACAGCATCGTTGCCATGCCCATCCTGAACAATCAAAGCTCTGTTGTCATGCTTCTGCTGCTGCTGGAAAGCTTCATTTCTGTTTCCACTCTGTACGGTCTTTGCCCAGAGTCCTCCCAGTTCATCATCGGGATCCGGTCCCTGCAATTGCGTTGCGGAATTACCATTACCTGATTGATCAATATAGGCTTCCAGAGCCACCTGGTTTGGATCGGGATCAACTCCGTTGTGATCCTGTACCACAAAGGCTTCATTGTTTTTACCGGCCTGTTCGATCCATGACAAGTTTACATTTCCATACTTGTACTTATTGCTGGTTTGGATCACGGTAGCAGCATTGCCTTTATACTGATACATGTAAGAGTAATTGGTGGCACCTGTCTGATCCACAATATCGATGTTGCCACCATCAAAAGTTTTAATTTCAGAGTAGTTGTCCAGTCCTGTCTGAACAACAATTGCATCGTTACCATTTCCTGCCTGATCAATTGTAGATATGTTCAGACCATAAATAGGAAGGTCCTCAACTAGCGGCTGGGCCACCAGAGAGCAAACAGGAAGAACTAAAGCCAATAGAAAAATTGTCTTTTTCATAATTTCCAATTTTTAATTAGTAAATGATTATTTAACATTTGCGCATTAAATTATTTTCCAATATAAAAGTTGACACCCAGTTTAATGGTCCAGAAATAGTCGTTGTACTTTCCCTGTCTCACCATGTCTATGTTGTCATTAAACAGCCAGTAATATCCGGCGTTGAAATCAATCCCCGTTCTCTGAGCAACCATGAATTCGTAACCGATAGCGGCATTGACAAAGCCGTTGTTGCTCAGCACCGTTTCGGTCTGTTCCCCGAACGGATTTTCTCCAAGGTTCAGAAGAAATCCTCCCCCTGCTTGTATATAAGGAGAAGATTTATAATGGTTCAGTATCCTGTACATCACATTCAGACGCGAATATTGCACAACGGTGCTGTATAAATCTCTTGTAGACAGTCTCCCCGCTCCGATTCCGAGGTCAAAAGAGAAATTGGAATTCTGCAGGAATCCCAGGCTGATCTCTCCCGCGGGACTCAGGGTACCCCTGGGGTAATCTCCGTCATAAATCATAGTACCGCCCGATAGTCCCAGTTTTATCCCGGACCGGAAGGGGAGTGATTGAAAACCGAGGTAGTCGGTCTGTGCATTGTTCTCTTTCTCTTCCAGATAGTTCTTAATGGCTGTGGTACTCAGGTCTTCTGTATCTTTCACCTCCCAGAGGTCAGCCAGTAGTCCTTCAATAATCAGTGCATGTACCGCTTTATCAATGGCTTCCTGTACTGCAATGCCGGAAGGTTCATTAAAAGTAAAGCCCACTTCAGCCTCAAGCAGTCGTTTAAGTGAAACATACCGGAATATTCCAGCATCCAGTTTCTGCGAGAGGATGGTCTTGGTGGTATGGACGGTTTTTAAGATGCGTCCGTTGGAAGTGGAGATGGCACGCAGGTAAATGGATACACGGTCCTCCCTGTATTGTCCGTTTGCACCGGCACCGAAATAACGTAACCCGGCACCACCAGTCAGTACGTTGCTCTCATAAGAGACAATTCCCCCTTCGAGAATCACACCTGCAAAAAGCAGTGGAGGCAGGAGCTGGTTCTGATCCTGGCCCGGATCCTGGGAGTTGTAGTTGGCCCTGCTGGAACGGATAATCTTCCTTTCATTGAGCAGGTTGGCGAGCCCTTCCCGTTCTATGGGTATAAACCATCCCGATTCTTCCAGTGCATTGATCAAAATGGAAGTGGCTCCCTGTGTAACCGCAGTGGACCAGTTGGCACCCATATCCGATGGCTTATACTGGCCGGTCTGGTCACGGAATTTGTATACTGCAACCACCACTGGCTCCTTGGGCTCCGGAAGCAGTTGCATATCTTCATATGCTTTTGAATTGGACCCAAGCCGCGCCTCAGATGTTTTCATGGGTTGCTTCATCATGGGAGCACATGCAAACTGCAGGGAGAGGATGATTAGAGAAATGATATGTATGATTGATCTCTTCATATCTAATAGTAGGGTACAATAACCGTGGTTTCGCTTCCCGTGTAAATATCAATGATCCGGATCTGCATCCCTTCTGATATGGGAGAGACATCGATCTCATAAGAGCCGAACCGGTAAAATCCTTCCGTAAGTCCCTGTTCGCCAAACTGATTTTGGTACAACTGCCGGGTAATTTCGTTGAGTATCTGGTTATTCAGATCATCCTGAAAACTACTCAACGGATCTTCCTCTTCCACCTCTTCAGGCTCTTCAAAAGAATTTTGCGCTTCTGCCTGTCCCAGGAGCCATGAATAGTTATATGGATTTCCACCGAATGCAGAATTGACAGGAGTATAGACGAAATCCTGTGCCCGGGTTGTGACCTGGAACAACGCCAGCAAACATATGGTGGCAATCACAATCTTTTTCATGCCTGTTTCTGTATATAATTAGAATATTCCTGTTCCTGACTGATCATCGCTTTGCAATTGTGCCTGTATCTCCTGATAGTTCAATAAATACTGGGTTGCCAATCCCACAGTATACTCTGCCAGCATCTCTATCATCTCCTGGTTGGGTCTGATAAACTGTTTCAGGATTTCAAATTCATCGATCAATACTGTTATCTGTGTGCCTATGCCCGGCATAGGCTTCTCCTTAATGGTGATGGAGAAATCCTTTATTTTTGTTGGATTGCTCCAGTTGGTATAGAATTCATCATAAAAATCCCTGCCTACCTTGGTGATGGTTTCATCGTATATCATCTCACCAATCTCAAGGTCAAGAGGGTCCATTGCAAGGCTGGTTTTTACCAGTTGTTTGGACTGAAGCGTATCTTCTCCTGCTTCAGTCTGAGCGTTCAGAGAAGTTATAAACGATACACTGATTATCAACAATATAGACATTAAGCCAATTTTCATCATATTATTATGTAGTACTTAACAATGTCGGCCCGTTAAATTGTTTCTCAGCATTACTAAAGTTATAGAGGCACCTGATATTTGCCAAACATATGCAATAGATGTTATCATTCTTTTGATGAACTGGATATGATTCTCCATGAAATACTACAAATGGTTGAAAAGAGGAGGATTTGCCAATTAAAGGGGCAACCGGACATCATTGTGCAGGTGACGAATCAGGCAAAATTGTAGATGAATGTGAAAATAAATACGATAAACTACATAAAAATGTAACCTATTGAAAAAAGTATCGTAATATTACGCTGGTAAATGATTATTTAAGATTTGCGCTTAAAATCTTATTTACCAGGGGGCTCCAGACAGGGGCCCCTTTTGGTTTTCAGGCACTTAACAGTTATTTATACTCCTGTTCAAAACAGGCAATTTCAGATTTGTCGGGTATTCATGTGAATGATAGACCCTGTGGGTGGCCTTCTGAAACGCCTCATCACCACATTGATAGATATTTACCAAAACTATTTCAGGTTCCTCAATTTTCCAGGAGGAATGTTTGAGTTTTATTTGCGATATTTAGCATTGATTATTTACACCTATTTTTTCATTATTAACGATCAACTTATGAATTACAAAACTATTTCGCGAGGGGTACTGACCCTGATACTTGTTGTACTGGTATCATCTTTTACCTTAGATGCTCCTGCAAAGAAATTTTCGCCAGTGGGTAGCTGGGAATATTCAGTACCCGGTGTACAGCCCGGCTATGAAACCGGTACCATGATCATTGCGAAGGATGGCAAGGATTATAAGATTACCATGGAGCTGAATGAGTACTTCAAAGCGGATGCAGAAAAGGTAGTCTATAAGAAGAAGACACTTAGCTTTACTGTCTGGGTTGAAACAGAAGAGATACTGGTTTCAGGTTCATTCGATGGTGATAATTTCAGTGGAAAACTCAGCTATTTCGAAGGCGATTTTGATATTACCGCTGTCAGAAAAGGTGCAGAATAGAGCATCAGCTTTTTTCCAGCAGTGCCATGGCAATATACTCCCACTCCTCATCCAGGGAGATTTCAGGCAGACTCTTTTCGGCACTGTGGTACCAGTAAGATGCATTTCCCCGGTCACCTTCGACACGGTGAAGGTAGGCATGAACCCATGATCCATCTATGGAGGGATCATTTTGCGCAATCCGGTGAGCACTCGCCCAGTCACCTGACGATTCCAGCAGCAATGCCTGTATCAGGGGGGGGATATCATCAGGAAAAGATCCAGCCTCTTTCCAGGTAAGTAGTTCTTCAAAAGGGATCATCTTTTTATCTTTTAATAAGATAAAGTTAAAAAAAGACTGTCTCAAAGTGAGGATGAGACAGCCTTTTCTCTTAAAAGAGTGTGGTTACAGTGAATAGGGATTCCTGTAATTGTAGTGCAGCAGGGCAGTAGCGGCTCCGTCTACATCATTCACAAAGGTTTGAGTGGCAGGATCCCACTGAATGGGATACCCCAGTTCACAGGCAATGTTCCCCAGGGTGCATACAGTACATGAACTGTGCCCTGTCTCTACCGGAACCACTGGATCCACCCGGTTACGAACCGCGTCGATAAAATTCTGGTGGTGTGAACTTTTTGTTTCATAGGGTACCTCTTCATCTGCTGCTTCGGGTTGGAGAGGTAACAGGGAATCATCAGAAGCCAGGTAGTGGCCACGTGATACTTCGATCCACCCTTTATCACCCAGGAACTTTACTCCTTTAGTAAGCTGCTCATTAAATGGTTCTGAGGTCATAATCACCCCGTTCTTATATCTGTAGGAGATATATTCGGTTCCGTTTCCAATGGGAGCAGCTTCCACGGGGCCGTTTCCATCCATTCCTACTCCCCACTGTGCAATATCAAACATATGGGCTCCCCAGTCGGTAGTAAAACCACCACCCATCTCTTTGTACCAGCGCCAGCCTCCCCAGAACTGCTCATCCTGTGGCGGATTCAGTGTTATGGGTGGATTCAGCTCCTTGTTATAATGAATATCACCGGGCAGTGGTCCCAGCCAGAGGTCCCAGTTCAGATCTTCGGGAAGCTCTTCCTCTGGAAGGTTATAGGGGATTGGAGGAGCACCCACATAAGCATTAATCCTTTCCAGCTGTCCCAGTTCACCTCCTTGAACCATGTTCACGGCGTGCTGAAAACTGGGATCGGAGCGTTGCTGACTGCCAATTCCCAATACTCTGTTTGTACTGCGAACAGTTTTGACCAGCTCCTGGCCCTCTTTAATGGTGAAGGTCATCGGTTTCTCCAGATAAACATCCTTACCTGCTTTACAGGCTGCAATGGCGATCAGGGCATGCCAGTGATCGGGTGTGGCCACAACCACTGCATCGATATCTCTCCTTGCAAGCAGTTCACTGTATTTTTCATAGGTTTTTACCTCAACTTTCTGCCCGGCTTCGCTGTAGAACTCGTTGACCCTGTTTTCAAAGCGGGTTCTTTTACGGCCATACACATCACAACCTGCAATTACTTTCACTCCTTCAATATTGATAAAACCTTTCAGCAGGTACATGGCCTGGCGGCCCAGTCCGATAAAACCGAGGGTGATTTCACTGTTTGCTGCAGGTTTCGCACATGAGGTGAGAGAAGGGATCATAGCAATGCCTGCCATCCCTGTGGCTGTGGTACTGATAAATCTTCTCCTTGAGTAAGTTTGTGGATGATACTTTTTCATAAAATCGGCTCTCTTTTAACTAAATTCATATTCAGGATGAATCAAAAATAACAAATGATCCAGTAACATCATCCTGACTTTTTTCATTTTTCTCAACAAAATCAAATCATCCAACGACTACTCACTATTAGTATTGAGAACAGCGTACTTTTTTTATATTTACAGAAACATTTATACCATGATCGACTCTTTTCAGTTTTCCTCCCTTCCTGAGATATTTTTCGGTAGAGGGAAGCGAAACGAACTGGCCGCTGCGGTGAAGGCCAGGGGTAACAGGGTTTTGCTGCTTACCGGATCATCTTCTATTCATAACTCAGGGCACGGAGAAGAGATCATCTCCGGTTTGAAAGCAGCAAATTTGGAGCTGGCGCATGAAATTATAGCATATGAGCCATCACCTTCACTGATTGATCAGATCGTGGAGAAGTACAGGAGTTCAGGGATCGAAGTGGTAGCGGCTGTAGGGGGTGGAAGTGTGATGGATGCAGGAAAGGCAGTATCTGCCATGATCCCTGTGGAAGGCAGCATTCGCGAGTATCTGGAGGGTGTGGGGGAGAAGAAACATCCTGGCCATAAGATCCCATTTATTGTTATGCCAACCACGTCAGGTACAGGAAGTGAAATGACCAAAAATGCGGTGATTTCAGAGGTTGGAGAAGCAGGTTTTAAAAAATCACTGCGTCACCATAACTTCATTCCTGAATTGGCTATTATCGATCCGGAGATGATGCTCTCCTGTCCGGCGAAATTAACAGCTGCTTCCGGGATGGATGCTTTTTCGCAGTTATTGGAATCGTATCTATCCACAAGAGCCAATGTCATGACAGATGCACTGGCCCTGCAGGGATTAAAGCAGATCAAGAGGTATCTGCTCAGGGCGTTTCTGGAGGGTGAACAAAATATTGAAGCACGTTCAGGAATGGCTGTGGCAGCCATGTTTTCGGGGATTACCCTTGCACATGCCGGACTTGGCCTGGTGCATGGATTTGCATCTCCGTTGGGTGGATTTTATCATATTCCTCATGGTGTGGCCTGTGGTTCTTTGATGGCTCCTGTTTTTGCAACAACCATCGACAACCTGCTGGACCAGCCTGATCATCCGGCCATTAAAAAGTTAATTATTATCAGCAAGGTCTTTGCAGACTTTAAATACAAACAGGAACTGGAGTACCTGCAGGCATTCAAGGAGAAACTGATTCACTTTACAACTCTTCTGGAGATACCCCTGCTATCTGAATACGGATTAAATGAGGAGGGTGTTCAAAAGGTAGTTGACTGCACATCACATAAGTTCCACCCGGTGACACTATCAAATGAACAGATGGTCAATGTTTTAAAGGCCAGGATCTGATTCATCCTCAACACAAAGGGATTTCACGTTCTCTTCCTCAATGCAAAAGTAGTGTTCAAAGATGTGCTTCTCCTCAAGCGTATTGAAAGCTGATCCCGAAACGGCCCTGTCGAAATCTTGTATATGCCACACATCAGGATTGATAAAGGGGTTGAGGGCAGAATTATAGTTCACAGTGGTGCCATCTTTGTAGAATTTAATAGACTCATCATCATGATCCTTAAGGAGCACAATCAGACTGTCGTAATAAAATGAAAAATAGGTAAATCCGTCTATACAGTCACAACTAATGGAGTAAAAGTCATCCGATACTCCAGGTTGGATCCACTCAGCATTGGTAAATTCGGATGAGTATGGAAGAACATAAATAGGTGTGGTTGTATCATTCCTTATGGAGATCCACGAGAGATCATCATTGGTACATCCCGTCAGAGCAATCAACACTATTATCCAGATAAACCCCCTCATTTCTAACTATTTAGGTATCTCAATCCCCGTATTTGATAAGAATAGCTTGATGGCAATGGCCAACAGGATAATTCCAAAGAATTTCCTCAGAACATGCAGGCCGTTTGGTCCAAGTATTCTTTCAAAAAAGGTTGTAAGCCGGAGTACAAGATAGACAATTATCATATTTAATGAAAGTGCAACTAAAATATTTACAGTGTGGTACTCAGCCCTTAAGGATAAAAGTGTTGTAATGGAACCTGCACCGGCAATCAGGGGGAAGGCTATGGGAACGATGGCTCCTCCTCCTTCCGACTCGTGTTTGAAGAGTTGAATTCCAAGAACCATCTCAAGTCCCATCAGCAGGAGAATGATCGAACCTGCAATGGCAAAGGAGGATATATCCACTCCGAACAGGGCCAGCAGAGGTTCACCAATAAAGAGGAACAGCAACATGATACCAAATGCCACCAGTGCTGTTTTGGCGGGGTAAATGGTGCCGGACTTAGTTTTTATATCCAGGATGATCGGAATCGAACCCAGGATATCGATAATCGCAAACAGCACCATAAAGGCTGCAAGGATTTCCATGATATTGAAGTGCATATCTATAAACCTTTTGTTTTAATCATACAACCGATGGGCCTGGTGGTGCCCGGATCGGGTTTTTCTCCTTTTGTAATAGCCAGGATGGCGTTCTCCAGATACCTGTTCGCAACAGATCTGGAATCAAGGACATTGTCATCAATGGAGCCCACATAGGCGATCTTGAAACCATTGCTGCTTTTTTGGAGCAGATAGATATGTGGAGTCCTGGTGGCACCATATGCCTTGCAGACCTCCCCCATTTCATCTTTCAGGTAGGTAAATGGGTAACCCTTCTCCAGGGCCCGGAGTTTCATATGGCTGAAGCTGTCTTCAGGAGATATTTCCGGACTGTTTGAATTGATTGCTACTACGGGAAACCCCAGGTTAGCATACTTGTTGTGGAGATCAATAATACGCTGCTCATAGGCTTTTGAGAAGGGACAGGGGATGCTGGTAAAGATCAGGATCACACCTTTTTGATTGCTGTAATCGGAGAGAGAGATGATGTCGCCATTCACACTTTTCAAAGAGAACGATGCTGCCTTATCCCCCGGCTTAAGTCCGCCGTGCACCAGTAACAGTGCCATGAAGGAGAGGAGAGATGCAAGTATTACCTTTTTCATTGGATCAAAATTAGCAAATTCCTTTTGATGTTATGTGAAGCGGGATAGAAAGGGGAGAAATTGGATGTCTGCGGAGCAATCTGATTACGCGGTATAGACCCTGCGGATCTGTTGCTTTCCAAGGTGTATTCTGCTCTTAACAGTACCGATGGGAATATTCATCCGCTCTGCGATCTCTTTGTACGAATAACCATAGAGAAACATTTTGATCGGCTTTTCATAAGCACCAGGCAGCATTTCGATAATTTCATACAGCTCTTTTTTCTCAAGCTGATTATAGGGCGCTCCGTGCGATTCTCCAGATTGAACAGGATAGTTATAGAGTTCATCACTGTCGTGTGTAAGCTGCCGGTAATGACTACTTCTCAGGTAGTTGATATAGGTATTCTTAAGAATGGTGTAGAGCCAGGCCCTGATATGGTCATTGTTATGCAGTCGGCTGCGATTCTTCAGTGCCTTAAAACTGGTCTCCTGTACAAGGTCAAGTGCATCTTCCCGGTCCTCGGTAAGCTGCAGGGCATAGTAAAAAAGTTGCTCCTGCAGTTGAACCAGATCATACATGAAATAGTCAGGATCGAAGGTGTTTTCCCCGATTTTCATTGACTGAACACTTAATTTGTAGTAAATTACAAAAATATCCAGTACGAATCAACTTGCTAATACGAAATAGTTTTCACAATTTTAACTCTCTTAATACTTCTAATATTAAATTTCAAAAATCAATATGATGACAAAGAAAATTTCATTGCATGTAGTGGCCGGTTTGCTGGTGATTTTTTTCAGCTGTAACCTGCAGGCTCAGAATCAGATTACTGAAGAGGAGAAGAAAGATGGCTTTGTGCTGCTCTTCGACGGAAAATCCAGCGATGGGTGGCGAGGATTCCAGAAAGACTATTTTCCTGAAAGGTGGATTGTGGAAGATGGAACGCTCCATTTCAGCCCTAAAGCTGAAGGCACCAGAGGAGATATTGTTTATGATAAGAAATTCTCTGATTTTCACCTGAAACTTGAATGGAAGATTGCCGAAGCAGGCAACTCAGGCATCCTGTACCTGGGATCGGAAGATCCACAATACAAATATATCTTTCAGACAGCTCCGGAGATGCAGGTGCTGGATAATGCCGCACATCCCGATGCCAAACTGGGAACAGACGGAAACCGTCAGGCCGGATCACTATATGACCTGATTCCAGCTGATCCCCAGAATTTCAATGGTGCAGGCGAATGGAACCAGATTGAGCTTATTGTAAAGGACAAGCATGTGAAGCACATTCAGAATGGGGTAGTGGTCGTGGAGTATGAATATGGAACACAGATATGGAAAGCGCTGGTGGCAAGATCCAAGTTCCCCGGATTGAATCCTGACTGGGTCAATATACAGGAAGAGGGTTATTTAGGTCTTCAGGACCATGGCGACAATGTTTGGTACAGGAATATTAAGATCAAGGAACTATAGACTATAGAAGATGCAGAACAGAAGAACATTTATGAAGAGTGCGGTCCTGGCGGCTGCAGCCATTTCGGCCGGACAACTCGTCAATGCTAAGGATAACAGGAACGATCCGGTAACCCTTATGGGTAAGGGTGGTGACCTGTTTTTCGATATTTCACTGGCAGAGTGGTCGCTGAACAGAAAATTGCGGGGAAAAGAAAAAGAACTGGATAACCTGGATTTCCCAGCTTATACAAAGGATAATTTTGATATTCATGCGGTAGAATATGTAGACCAGTTCTTCCCTTCAGCAGATAAGGAGTATATAAAGGAACTCCTTAAGCGTACAGAGGACATTGGAGTGAGAAATGTATTGATCATGATTGATACTGCCGGTGCCCTGGGCGATCTGGATGAAGAGAAAAGAGAGGCCTCTGTGGAGAAACACTATCAGTGGGTGGAAGCTGCAGAAATGCTGGGTTGTCATGCCATCAGGGTGAATGCCCGTGGAAGAGGATCTGATTTGGATGTAGCTCATGCCACCACCAAAAGTCTGATTACTTTATGTCGCTTCGCTGCCGATTATGGAATCAATGTGATTGTTGAAAATCATGGAGGCCCTTCATCCAGGGCAAGCTGGCTGACCTCAGTGATCCGCAACACAGGGATGGTCAATTGCGGTGTCCTTCCTGATTTCGGTAATTTCGTAATAGATCGTAAGCCGGGAGGGGAGAGATACGACCTTTACCAGGGTATGAAAGAGTTGATGCCTCTGGCCAAAGGTGTCAGTGCCAAATCACACGATTTCGACGAGGAGGGAAATGAAACCACCAAAGATTTCTACCGACTACTGAAGATTGTTAAGGATGCTGGATTCAGGGGATATATTGGAATCGAGTATGAAGGAAGAAAGCTGAGTGCAGATGATGGGATTAAGGCTACCAAGGAGCTGTTGATTAAGGCGGGCGAGACTCTGGTCTAATTACCTGCTTTTTAGATAGACGTCAATATTACGTGCTATCTTTTCCACAAGGAGTTCCCTGGACTCTTTTGAGGCCCAGGCCATATGAGGAGTAATCAGGATCTTCTCCTTATCAAACAGTTTAAGTAGCGGGTTGTCGGCGTTGATGGGTTCTTGTTCCATCACGTCGATACCTGCTGCAGCAATAACATTCTCATTCAGGGCTCTTGCAAGATCCTTTTCGTTAACGATCCCTCCCCTCCCAAGGTTGAGCAGGATGGCGCATGGCCGCATCAGTTTCATCTTATCATACGTGATCAGATCACGGGTCTGGTTGTTCAGTGGTGCGTGGATGGAGACCACATCCGAGCTTTTCAGCAGGTCTTCCAGTTCAAATCTTTTATAACTGATGTGGTTGTTACGGCCGGTGGTAGAGTAGAAGATCACCTCCATTCCAAACGATTCAGCAATTCTGGCCACCTGTCGCCCTATGGTACCCAGGCCTATGATTCCCATGCGTTTTCCTTTCAGCTCCCAGAATGGTTCATTGTGGTGAGTGAATGAATCACTCCTGGAATAGGCACCGCTCTTGACATAGGTGTCGTAGTAGTAAGGTTTGTTCACCAGGTATAGAATCATGGTAAAGGTGAGCTGGGCCACTGAGTCGGTGGAGTAACCGGCCACATTTTTAACCTCTATTCCATTGTTTCCGGTGTAATTCAGATCCACATTATTTACCCCGGTGGCTGCCACACAGATCAATTTCAAATCCGGGAGTTGTTTCATCACCGCTTCATTCATCTCCACCTTGTTCACAATCACAATCTCTTTACCCTTGCATCTTTCCACTACCTGGTCCGGTTCAGTGGATTCATAGATATCAAGATTTCCCAATTTGGAGAGGTGTTTCAGATTGTCCACTTTCCCTATGGTCTTCTTGTCGAGAAATACAATGTTGGTCATGTATCGTTGTTTACCTCCAATAAACATCTCTGTTTTGAATTGGTTCAACAGGGCAGTAAATAATACCGTTGTATTGGTTAAGGTATGTTAAATGGTACATTTTCCAGAAATTATTAAATAGATTTATATAGTATGCCCTTTCGTATCATTTTTTCAGCCATTTGCACACTGTTTCTTATGCAGTCACGGCTGTTTTCCCAGTCAACAGATACACTTTTTCACCTTTCTTTCATTGTCTATGATGATTCGTTTATACCTGTTCCGGCTACTCATGTGATCAATATAAATACCCACAAGGGTGATGTAACTGACAGTCTGGGCATATTTCGGTTGCCTGTCCATCTTACCGATACACTGTTAATCCGTAACATTGTATTTCGTGATACCCTTGTTCCTGTGATAGAGGTAATGCCAAATCGATATGTCAGGTTGAAAAGACGGCGATACCAGTTGGAGGAGGCAAGGATCTTTGAGTGGGGAGCCACCTATGACGATTTCCGTGAAGCGTTCATTGAGATGCCGATGCAGCAAACCCTGGGGGCCTCAATAGGTCTTCCCCGGCAGGATCCGTACAAAGTGCCTCTGGAGATGGATGAGCAGGCTGTGAAAAGCGCAGGTTTACTTCTGACCTCACCGGTATCCTTTTTCTATTACAACTTTAATAAGCATGCCAAATCGGCCCGGAAGGTTTACTGGTTAAAAAAGAACCAGGAGAAACATGATCAATTTGAGGCCATTATTAATGCAGAGAACCTCTCAGATATTACCGGTCTTACCGGGGTGAGACTTCAGGATTTTCAGATCTTCCTTTCCCAGCGAATGGTCTGCGATTTTAACTGTTCCGAGCTTGCCATTTATGAAGAGATTCATGGTCTCTGGAAGGTCTACCAGGAGTTGGAGGAACGGGGGATGCTGAAATAAGACTTCCGGCTTAGATAACCTGCTCCTTATCCTTATCCCAGAACACGGTTCGGTTCTCTCTCTGTGCCATAATGCCCATTGCAGCAGCAACTCCCTCTTCAAAAGCCTGGTCGATGTTGCAGCTGGGTTGTTTTCCTTCCCTGATTGCCTGAACCCATTCAGCAATATGGAGGTGGGTGGTATCCACCCTGCGTCCACC
>DAOWNM010000329.1 GCA_030642565.1 Bacteroidota bacterium
ACCAGGTTGTTTCCTGACCCATCTTCACTTTTTGCCCGATCCACGCCCAGGAAATAGGCATCTGATACATCGGCATAGGCCACCTCCTCTGGTTTGTTGAAGATTTGATTGCACCCTGGAGATAGAATCCCAATCAGAATGACAGCGAAATATAGAATAAATCGCAAAGAGACACTGGAGTCAGGGATCATGGCATTGTTGGGTTGATTTTTTTATAAAAATAACCAATTGAAACTTGTTATGAAAATGTTCTTTATCATTTCCAGCTTCATGAAAATGAATTACTTTTGGGCATTCATTGAAAGTTATGAGGGTTCCACTAATATTAACGATTGTTATCATGGCCATGGCGATCGGCACTACAGGATGTACCGACACACCTGAAGAGAAGGCAAAAGAGTATGGCCAGGAGATCTGGTTCGAAACATACCTGTACGACTATGGACAAATTGAGGAGGATAGTGACGGAACCTGGTCCTTTGCATTTAAGAATCTGGGGAAAGAGGCTATTGTGATCAACCGGGTACGATCCACCTGTGGATGCACCATCCCCAATTGGCCCCGTGAGCCCATTGAACCGGGTGCCTCCGGCAAAATAAGAGTAAAGTATAATACGGCACGGACCGGTACTTTTATGAAATCGGTTGTTGTATACTCAACTGCTGCTAATTCGCCGGTAAAGCTGCAGATCAAAGGAAAAGTAATCCCCAAATAGAATATTATGCCAACCATTTCAAAAAAAGGAGAGCAAATGCCAGCATCTCCCATCCGGAGACTGGTCCCCTATGCCGAAGAGGCCAAGAAAAAGGGGAGAAAGGTCTACCACCTCAACATTGGTCAGCCCGATATCAAAACCCCGGAAGTAGCCCGCGATGCGGTGAAGAACATGACCGCAAAAGTGATTGAATACAGCCACTCTGCCGGAAATGAAAGTTACAGGCGAAAACTGGCCGCTTTCTACCAGGGCATCGGCATCAATGTGGACCATACCGAAATGCTGATCACCACCGGCGGATCGGAGGCGATCTCATTTGCACTGATGGCAACGGTGGACCCCGGCGAAGAGATGATTGTACCGGAACCATTCTACGCCAACTACAATGGTTTCTCAGTGGCAGCAGGAGTGAATGTAGTACCCATCACCTCTGGAATTGAGAACAGTTTTGCACTGCCTCCCATCGAGGAGTTTGAAAAGGTCATTACGCCGAAAACCAGGGGAATCATCATCTGCAATCCCAACAACCCCACCGGGTACCTCTATTCCCGGAAGGAACTTGAGATGCTGGGTGAGATTGTAAAAAAACACGACCTCTATCTCTACTCCGACGAAGTATACAGGGAGTTCTGCTATGATGGCGAAAAACACTTCTCGGCCATGGACCTTCCCGGACTGGAAGAGCATGTTATTATGTTTGATTCAGTCTCCAAGCGTTACAGCATGTGCGGAGTTCGGATAGGCACCCTGATCTCCAAAAACAGGGAGGTGATCTCCACTGCCCTGAAGTTTGCACAGGCCAGGCTGAGTCCCCCGTCCTACGGACAGGTGGCCGGTGAAGCGGCTCTGGACACCCCTGACTCCTACTTTAAGGAGGTCTATGAAGAGTACATGGAGCGCAGGGACTTTATGGTGGAGGCGCTGAACAGGATGCCCGGCGTGATCTGCCCCATGCCCAAAGGCGCGTTCTATACGGTGGTACATCTTCCGGTGGATGATGCAGACGTGTTTACCCAATGGGTCCTAAGCGAATTTGAATACAAGAACCAGACGGTGATGATGGCCCCTGCTTCGGGATTCTACTCCACACCCGGACTGGGAAAACAGGAGGTAAGGATTGCCTATGTGCTGAAAAAAGAGGATCTGGCCCTTGCTATGGAGACCCTGGCCGAAGCATTGAAAGCCTACCCGGGGCGAACCAATTGACCCTGTCACTGTTTAATACAGAGGAGGTTCATTAATTAATGACTACCTTTAACCCGCTTAACTTAAGAAAGAGACAATTTGAATTTTAGTGATTTCGGATTTGATCCCGACCTGATGGAAGGAATCAGTGCCATGGGCTTTGAATTGCCCACCCCCATTCAGGAACAGGCTATTCCGGCCATACTCGACGGTAAAGACATTATCGGATCTGCACAGACCGGCACAGGAAAAACAGCCGCTTTCCTGCTGCCTGTTATCCAAAATATCATTGCCTCCAGGGAGGCCAATAAAACCAGGGCACTGGTGATTGTCCCCACGCGTGAGCTGGCCCGGCAGATCGATCAGCATATGGAGGGATTCTCCTATTTTACCCCGGTAAGTTCCATCGCTGTATATGGCGGGGGAGACGGAACCCTTTTCGCCCGGGAAAAAAAGGCGCTGAGCGAAGGGACCGAGGTTGTCATCTGCACACCAGGCAGAATGATTGCCCATTTGAACAACAACTACGTTAGATTTGACAGTTTAAAATACCTCATACTGGACGAAGCCGACCGGATGCTCGATATGGGTTTCCACGAAGATATCATGAAGATCATCCAATACCTGCCCAAACAGCGACAGAACCTGATGTTTGCAGCTACCATGCCCAATGATATCCGGAAGCTGGCCCGCAAGGTGCTGCACCAGCCGGTGGAGCTGAATATTGCCATCTCCAAACCGGCCGAGAAGATTCTTCAGGTAGCCTATGTGGTATACGAAACCCAGAAACTACCCCTGGTGACGCATCTGCTGAAGGGGCACGACCTGAAAAGTGTTATTGTTTTCTGTTCCACCAAGTTATCGGCCAAACAGCTGGGAAGAGAGCTGAAGAGAGAGGGACTGAAGGCCCAGGATATCCATTCCGACCTGGACCAGAAGACCCGGG
>DAOWNM010000144.1 GCA_030642565.1 Bacteroidota bacterium
AAAAGATTTCCTGGCCAAACACGGAGCGGTTATGCAGGTCATCTTTGTTCTGTTTGACCAGGAGAATGAAACCCTCTACAGCACCCTTCTGGAAAAGCAGTGATGAAGGTGGCCCCGGATTCCCAGGTGTCAAAAGAGGATCCCTATCCCGATGGCATAACGGAAATTTTTGAAGCCAAACCTGGTCTCTACTTCAGCTGAGGGAGAGATGGTAATGGGATCTATACCCAGCCATTCAAGACGCTTGTTGATCTCCTCCTCGAGAATGGGAATCAGCTCTTCAGCATAATCAGAGTTCACGGAAAGCCTGAGACGATTGGTCGAAATGCGCGGCCCCGCGAACATTATATCCAGTGTATAGCGCCCTTTAAAAACCATCTGGTATCCCAGTTGGATCCCCACTCCCAGTTCCCGAAAATTGGTGGCCCCAACCACATCCACATACTCCTCTTCGATCCAGTAATGAAACTTAAGGTCGCCATAAAACTTTGTCATCCGGCCGTAGAGCCCGGCATACAATCCCATTGGTACCTCCCCACAATCGCAGAAGTCGAAATAGTATCTCACCTCCGGGGTCATACTAAAGCCTCTTAATCCTTTTGTTTTGCTTGTGATAATCAGGTCTCCGAGTCCCAGTACCTTGGGTATACCTCCTCCCCATCTATACCCTGCTCCCATCAGCACCGACCAATGGTCATTCAGATTTCGCTCATAAATAGTCGAGATATTATGAAAGAACAGTCCCGCACTATTCAGTTTCACTGCATTATAGTAAGGAAGTGAAGATTTTTCCTGCGCACTTACTATCAGAGGTAGCAGCAACATTACCGTGAAACAGAGAAAAGCAATCCTTTTCATACAAAATAATTGTTACATTTAACCTGAGTCGCTTAAACAATTCAAGCGGTATAACTGTTTACTGATGAAAGGTATTGAAATAAATAATTAGATATGAAAAGATTTATAACCATCGTACTTGTAGCGCTGCTGACACTCCCCGCATTCACACAGGAGCTCAGCAAAAAGGAGCAGAAACAACTTGAAAAGGAGTTGAAAAAGGAGCAGAAGGCCGAAGAGCTTGCCAAAAGGGCCGAAGTGGTTACCGCCATGGTTCACTACCAACGATTTGTACTGGAAGCCAATATGTTAAAAGATAAGCGCGGCAATTCAATAAATGTATCCTCCAACATCAATTTCATCGCTGCAGACTCCATCTCAGGGGTGATCCAGGTAGGCTCAAACACCTATATAGGAAGAAATGGTGTGGGAGGGATCACAGTGGAAGGATCCATTGCTGACTATAAGTATACCTTGCATGAGAAAAGCGGCAGCTACAGTGTAACCTATTACCTGAGAACCCCTGTGGGAAGCTATGATGTCCGCCTGACGGTCTATCCCGATGGCAGGGCAAATGCCGATGTGAGTTCGACTACCTGGGGCGACAAACTCAGGTATTCCGGTTACCTGGTACCCCCGGGTATCTCAAAGGTATACAAGGGCACAGCACTTTAACTGCTGATTTTTTACTCCTCCAGTTTGTAAAGAAAGCGTTTGATACTCTGTTTGGGGGTCTTCTCAAACTCCTCCTCATGGATATGGATCTTGAGCAGCGACTCATAAGCTGCCAGGTGATTGTTCACCTCTTTCCTGTTCTCCTCCATTTTGGCCTCCAGCTCCGATTCCACCTTATCGGCTTTTACCTGATCGTAATCGGGATAGACCAGTGCCTCCAGCTTGTGGTTATTGTTCATCAGTACCACCGCCTCACCCACATAGGGCAGGTTGCATAGTTTGGTCTCAATCTCCTCCGGATAGATATTCTGACCTGAAGGTCCCAGCAGCATGCTCTTGCTCCGCCCCTTGATATAGATAAATCCATCCTTGTCGGTAACCCCCAGATCGCCTGTACAGAGCCATCCATCCTTATCGATGGCAGCTTTGGTGGCCTCCTCATTCTTGTAGTACCCCTCCATCAGGTTCTCCCCTTTGACCAGGATCTCACCGGGTACGGTATAGGGCTTGTCCGAATCGATCTTCAGCTCCATAACATCAAGAATTTTTCCACTGGAACCCTTCCGGGTAGTGGCAAATCCTTCATAGGACATAAGCGGACCGCATTCGGTCATTCCGTAGCCAATGGTAAACGGGAATTTGATTTTTGTAAGGAAGTCCTCCACTTCGGCATTCAATGCGGCGCCTCCCAGTACAGCTTCCCTGAAACGGCCTCCGAAGGTCTCTATCAGCGACTTCCTCATCTTTCCATAGATCAGACCTTTGATTCCAGGTATTTTGGTAAGCACCTTCATGGAACCCTTCTGCAAAATAGGCATTAGCTTTTTCTTGTAGACTTTTTCAAAAAAGATAGGCACAAACATGATCAGGTGGGGCCGTATTTCCGAAAAAGCCTTGATAATCACAGGCGTGGCCGGTAGCTTGCCCAGAATGGTTACGTGTACTCCCTTTGCCATGGGAAGCAGGAAATCGAAGGCACAACCGTAGACGTGCGCCAGTGGCAGCAGCGCCAGCATTCGCTCCCCCGGATTAAGTTCCATATGGCGCATGGCAAAGTCAACGTTCCCGGCCAGGCTGTTGGCAGAAAGCACCACGCCCTTGCTGAAGCCAGTGGTTCCCGAAGTATAATTGATCTCCACCACCTCGCTGTTATCCACCTCTGCATACTTGATATGCTCCTTACTGAAACCATCAGGAAATTTCTTTTCAAAAAGTCCATCAAGCTCATTATGTGCCTTCTTCAGGGCAGCTTCAGGTTTGGCAGAAAGAATACCAAAATCGTCCAGTGAGATAATGTTCTTCACACTCTTCAACTCAGCCTCTGAAAGACCCTCCATGGTCTGGTTGTCAACCAGCAGCATTATCGAATCGGAGTGAGTGATAATGGTATGGGCTTCGGCCGGTTTAAAATCGGCCAGTACAGGAACTATTACTGCCCCATAGGTAATCACACTCATAAATCCAACACACCAGTTGGAGGAGTTCTTACCAAACACTGCAATTTTATCACCCCTCTTCACCCCTGCAGCCTCGTAAAGCAGATGCAGACGGGCAATCTGACGGGCCGCTTCACCATAGGTATAACTAATATCGCTGGTGTAATCCGACAGGGCCGGCAGGTCAAAATTGTGGGTAAAACTCTCTTCGTATAACTTGATGAAGTTCTTTTGGATCATGATTTAGGTTGTTTAATTCGGGATAAATATATTCATTTCCATTCAATGTTAAAAAACTCTTCGCGTATTCTCATATCCTCCAGGGTCTTAATCGAAGAAACCAATTATCTTTGTGTCATCTTTTTTAGCAACCATTGAAACGCCGCATTCATGATCTATTTTTTCCAGCTCCCTAATAACAAAATCATTGCACTTGAGGTAGATAGCGAGCTCAATCCGCAAACAACCGGGAAACTGGAATGGTTGTTTGGCAATGCATCCTGCCTTACCGAAACCCGGGTGGAAGGATGGTTTGTGGGACCGCGAAAAGAGATGATCACTCCCTGGAGCACCAATGCTGTGGAGATTACCCAGAATATGGGGATTGAAGGGCTCCGGCGCATGGAGGAGTTTTTCATTGTCAAAGGTAAAGAGGCCTCTTATGATCCCATGTTGCAGCTCCTCTATAAGGGGCTTGACCAGCAGCTCTTTACCATTGACCGCTCGCCCGAACCTGTAATAGAGATTACCGATATTGCGGCTTACAACCAGCAGGAGGGTCTGGCCATGAATCCCGATGAGATAGAGTACCTGGAGGGGGTAAGCAAGCGGATTGGAAGAAAGCTGACCGACAGCGAGGTTTTTGGATTCTCCCAGGTCAACTCGGAACACTGCAGGCACAAAATATTCAACGGCACCTTTATTATCGACGGGGAGGAGAAAGAGTCTTCGCTTTTCCAGTTGATTAAAAAAACCACGGCCACCAACCCCAACCATATTGTCTCAGCCTATAAGGACAACTGCTCCTTTGCAGCCGGACCGGCCATTGAACAGTTTGCCCCTGCCTCCCACGACAAGCCGGATTATTTCAGGGTAACAGATATTGAATCGGTACTCTCTCTGAAGGCGGAGACCCATAACTTCCCCACCACTGTGGAGCCCTTTAACGGGGCGGCCACCGGGACCGGGGGTGAGATCCGCGACCGGATCGCAGGCGGTAAGGGGGCCATCCCCATGGCAGGAACCGCTGTCTATATGACCTCCTACCCCAGGCTAAAGAAGGGACGTAGCCTGGAAGGGACCATGAAAGAGCGGCCCTGGCTCTACCAGAACCCGGAAGAGATATTGATCAAGGCCTCAAACGGGGCCAGCGACTTCGGCAACAAATTCGGACAGCCGCTTATCTGCGGCAGTCTGCTCACCTTTGAACATGAGGAGCATGGGAAAAAATTCGGTTTTGATAAGGTGATCATGCTGGCCGGTGGAATCGGCTTTGGAAACTGCCAGGATGCCCAGAAAGACACTCCCGAAAAAGGGGATGTAGTAGTGCTGCTGGGTGGCGATAACTACCGGATAGGCATGGGTGGAGGTGCCGTCTCGTCGGTCGATACCGGTGAGTTTGAGAATGCCATTGAACTAAACGCAGTTCAACGCGCCAACCCCGAAATGCAGAAAAGGGCCTACAATGCCATCCGTGCCCTGGCCGAATCGGGAAAGAATACCATTGTAAGTATACATGACCATGGAGCCGGGGGACACCTCAACTGCCTCTCCGAACTGGTGGAGGAGACCGGCGGGAAGATCAACCTGGACAAACTGCCGGTGGGTGATCCCACCCTCTCGGCCAAAGAGATCATCGGAAACGAATCGCAGGAGCGAATGGGCCTGGTGATTAAAGCCAAAGATGTAGATGAACTGATACGTATCGCCAACCGTGAACGGGCCCCCATCTATATCATCGGAGAGATCACCAACGATCACCGCTTTGTATTTGAGAGCGGAATAACCGGTGAAAAAAACATGGACCTGGAGCTGGTGGATATGTTTGGAAAACCACCGCGCACCGTGATGGACGATCGTACCCTCAACACTCGCTTTAAAAGGATCCCTTATAAAGTAAGCAATATCGCCCTTGACCTGGAGGGGGTAATGCAGTTGGAAGCGGTAGCTTGCAAGGACTGGCTCACCAACAAGGTGGACCGTTCAGTAACCGGGAAAATTGCCCGCCAGCAGTGTGCAGGTGAACTGCAGCTGCCGCTGAACAACCTGGGCGCCGTAGCACTGGACTACCAGGGGCGGAAAGGGTATGCCACCTCCATCGGCCATGCACCGGTGGCTGCCATGGTGGATGAGAAGGCAGGTAGTGTGCTCTCCATTGCCGAAGCGCTGACCAACATTGTCTGGGCACCCATGCCCGACCGTATCCGAAGCATCTCCCTCTCGGCCAACTGGATGTGGCCCTGCAAAAACGAGGGCGAGGATGCCAGACTCTACCATGCTGCAAAGGCTGCCAGCGATTTTGCCATAGTACTGGGAATCAACATCCCCACCGGGAAGGACTCCCTCTCCATGACCCAGAAATACGACGACCAGGTGGTCTTAGCCCCCGGAACAGTGATTATCTCTGCTGCCGGTGAGGTGACCGATATCCGTAAGATCGTGGAGCCGGTGCTTCAACCCGATCCTGAGAGCAGACTGGTATATATAGACCTGTCAAAGGATGATTTCAAGCTGGGAGGCAGCTCTTTGGCACAATATAAAAACAGGCTGGGTACTGCATCGCCCACAGTGACCGATCCCGTCTACTTTGTAAAGGTATTCAACCTGCTACAGAACCTGATTGAAGAGGGCCACATTATGGCCGGTCACGATGTATCGGCCGGTGGACTGGTTACCACGCTGATGGAGATGTGCTTTGCCAATACCTCCGGTGGGGTGGAGGTGGATATCTCAGGCATTCCCGGCGAGACTGTTCCGGTACTGTTCAGTGAAAAACCCGCCGTGGTGATCCAGGTGAACAATCCTCATGTTGTTACAGGCCTGTTTGAGAAGGAGGGGATCCTGCACCATCTGATCGGGCGTCCCATTGAAGGACGTGAAATGGTATTACGCACCAAAGAGGAGAATCTCAATCTGGACATTGATCACTACCGCGACCTCTGGTTTCAAACCTCTTACCTGCTCGACCGGAAACAGTCGGGCGAAAAACTGGCCGGGGAACGCTACAAAAACTACAAGAAACACCCACTGGATCTCAATTTAGGTGATTTCAAAGGGACCTTTCAAAGCCTGGGTGTTGATCCAAAGAGACGCACCGATAGCGGAGTCAGAGCGGCCATCATCAGGGAGAAGGGGGTCAATGGCGACCGGGAGATGGCACACGCCCTCTACCTGGCCGGTTTTGATGTGAAGGATGTGCATATGACCGACCTGATTGCCGGGCGGGAGACCCTGGAAGAGGTACAGATGATCGTTTTCGTGGGCGGATTCTCCAACTCCGATGTGCTCGGTTCGGCCAAAGGCTGGGCAGGAGCATTCAAATACAATGAGAAAGCCCGTGTGGCCCTGGAAAAATTTTATGCCCGCGAGGATACACTTAGCCTGGGGATCTGCAACGGTTGCCAGCTGATGATCGAACTGGACCTGGTGGTCCCGGAACACGACCGGTCGCCCTTGATGGAACACAACACCTCCGGTAAATTCGAATCGGCCTTCCTGGGTGTGAAAGTAGAGAAGAATAGCTCCGTGATGCTCGGTTCACTGAAAGAGATGAACCTGGGGGTCTGGGTGGCCCATGGTGAAGGTAAATTTGTACTGCCCGAACCGGAAGAGAAGTACCATATTGCAGCCAGATACAGCCGCTCCACCTACCCTGCCAACCCCAACGGCTCTGATTACGATGTGGCAGCCCTCTGTTCGGCCAACGGTCGACACCTGGCCATGATGCCCCACATGGAGCGCGCCTACCAGCCGTGGCAGTGTGGTTACTACCCTCAGGAGCGCAGAGAGGATGAGGCCACTCCCTGGCTGGAGGCCTTTGTAAA
>DAOWNM010000271.1 GCA_030642565.1 Bacteroidota bacterium
TACTGTTCTCTTATGGTACAGCAATCTTCTCAGCAGGCTATAGTACCGGCCAGTTCAGGATCCGGTACAGTTACGATGCCAAACTCTCACCTCCCGATTTGCATATACCCACACTTGGGGCGCATGAGTTATCGATGGTGGTAATATTTGAAAACCTAAACAAATCGACGAAACACAGGGCAATAAAATGTCCTAAAATTTAGTTACTTTTGTTAGACGTTTCTTTAATATTTATTTTAGTTGAATTTATAATTGTAAAATAAGAAGCCATGAAAATGATGATGAGACTGTTCCCTGTATTGCTTATTGCACTGATGCTTTGGGGATGTGGAGGAAAGGATGTAACCTCATCAGGCAATGTCTCAACAACCACCGGATGGGACTACAATGACCCGGAAAACGGAGGGTTTGAGGTAATGACTGCCTCGGAGCAGGAGACCGGCCCGGGTCTGACCCTGATTGAAGGAGGTACCTTCACAATGGGAAAGACACAGGATGATGTGCTCTATGACTGGAACAATATGCCCCGCAGGGTAACCATCAGTTCCTTTTATATGGATGTCACTGAAGTTCGCAATGTGGACTACAGGGAGTATATCAATTGGTTGAGCCGTGTATTTGGGATGAATAATCCCCAGGTAGTGAGAGCTGCGTTGCCCGATACACTGGTCTGGCGCGATCCCATGGCCTTTAATGAGCCTTATGTGGAGTATTACTATCGTCATCCCTCTTTTAATGAGTATCCCGTTGTGGGAGTTAACTGGCTCCAGGCACAGGATTACTGCCTATGGAGGACCGACAGGGTCAATGAGATGGTACTGGTGGATATGGGTCATATCGAACTATCGACAGACCAGCAGGATGAAAGAAATTTCAATACTGAGGCCTATATTTATGGTCTCTACACCCCCAATATTATTAATCCCCAACCAAGCCTTAATCCCAATATAGAATCGAGGCTGATCAATATGGAAGATGGGATCTTACTGCCCAAGTACAGACTCCCTACCGAAGCGGAGTGGGAATATGCCGCCCTTGGTCTTGTTGGAAACACGGTGGATGAACTGTTGTGGGAGCGCAGAACCTATCCATGGAACGGACATAACCTCAGAAATGATAATCCCAGGGATATGGGAAAAATGCGTGCAAACTTTGTAAGGGGTAAGGGTGATATGATGGGTATGGCCGGAAGCCTGAATGACGGAGGTTCTATTACAGTTCCCGTGAAGTCTTACTGGCCCAACGATTATGGTCTTTACTGCATGGCAGGAAACGTAAACGAGTGGGTTCAGGATGTTTATCGTGCCCTCACATCGCAGGATGTATCGGATTTCAGGCCTTTCAGGGGAAATCAGTTTGATCAGCTTTCCATTGATGCCAACGGATCTCCAATGATCGACAGTCTCGGACGCCTGGAAAGGGAGCCTGTTTCCGAAGCGGATCTGGAAGGGCGCCTTAACTATCGTAAATCTGATTACCGGAACTATAAGGATGGTGACATTGAATCGGTGTTTGAATCAGGTGAGAAGAGCCAGGACACATATAAAGGTTCCAGTAGCATGTATATCAACACCGAATCAGAGAGGATGTCGTTGTTGAGTGATGAGACCAGGGTCTATAAAGGTGGATCGTGGAAGGACAGGGCCTACTGGATGAGTCCTGGTGAACGGCGCTTCCTGATTGAAACTGAAGCAAGGGATGACCTTGGATTCCGCTGTGCTATGATCCGTGTGGGAACACCAACTGGATTCTAAAGGTACATTAATCAAAGTATATCCGGGGGCTGTTTCTATTGAGAAGCGGCCTCTGTTTTTATCTGCCCAATCAGGATGTTCACAGAACAGATTTATCAGGAGTTTCTTCGATCCACAGGTATATGTACCGATACACGTCGGGAGGCTGATGGTTCTCTGTTCTTTGCCCTTCGGGGAGAACAATTTGACGGAAACAGGTTTGTGGAAGATGCATTGAACAAGGGGTGCAGACTGGCCATTACTGAGAGAAGGGATTTGGAGGGATTCGCAAGGGTTGTGGTTGTCCCATCTGTCCTTGAACAATTACAGAAGCTGGCCAACCATCATCGCATGCAGGTTGCACCCCGGCTTGTGGCCATTACCGGTAGCAATGGAAAAACAACCACCAGGGAGCTGTTGGCGTCGGTGCTTTTATCCGGATATAGCCTGATCGCCACCAGGGGTAATTTGAACAACCATATTGGTGTGCCGCTTACACTGCTTACACTGAACAGGGAGCAGGTTGCTGTTGTTGAAATGGGCGCCAATCATCCCGGAGAGATCGCCGATCTGGCCAGGATTGCAGCCCCGGATGTGGGATTGATTACCAATGTGGGAAAGGCCCACCTGGAGGGATTTGGTTCCCTGCAGGGAGTGCTTGATGCCAAGGGTGAGCTCTATGGCTACCTGGCTGCCCATGGAGGGAAAGCCATCATCGATGGTGGGGATCAGATGTTAATAAGAAAAGCAGGAGAGATTGGTGTGGAGAGCGAAGTGATCGCTCCCGGGGGAGATCTGCCGGTGGCAATAAGATTAGTAAGGCAAACACCCTTTCTTGAGGTGGAGATGGTGCTTGGGGATAAGGTCTATCCCTTTTCTACCAAGCTGGTGGGGGCCTACAACCTCCAAAATATCCTGCTTGCAGCAGGGACAGGAATACACTTTGGAATCGCCGTGGGTGACATCGCAGATGCCATATCGGGATATCTTCCTGAAAACCAAAGATCCCAGATGATAATAGGAGGACGAAACAGTGTAGTTCTGGACTCCTACAATGCCAATCCCAGCAGCATGCGAGAGGCCATTGGAGGCTTGCTGACCTATGCCACATCTCCCATCATGATTATACTCGGCGATATGGCGGAGTTGGGCGAGGTATCAGAACAGGAGCACAGGGAACTGGTTCAATGGATCGGCACCCTGAATGTGGACCGGGTATTGCTGACAGGACCGATTTTTTATGAAGTATGTAAACCTTCCGACAATATCACTGTTTTCAGCGGGAGGAGTGAACTGGAAGTTTTTCTCAGGAAGGAGAAGCCTGAAGGGTACTATATCCTACTGAAAGGGAGCCGGGTGATGGAGCTGGAACGCCTCCAACCTCTTCTGATAGAATAACCTATTTACTACTAACCACTCACGCTAGCGTAGCGAGAATACTGTGCTTTCCAACGTTTAGGAGACTCCGGCTACTGATAAAGGAACCTTTTTATCTTATGGGTAGGCGTTTTTTCGAACGGCTGCACCTGCAGGATCATCAACTGCAGCTTTGAGTTATGGGCCACATGCTGGTTCACCTGGATCATCAGCTCTTCCAGTGCCTCATCTGCTTTCTCCTGCAGTTCCTTCTGAAATTCGGCCGCGTTCTCCTTCAGATGGTGGAGTTGCTCCTCTATCACCTCCATCTTCAGATGTACCCTGGCCGTTAATTTGCCTTTATACTGCATCACCAACGATTCACTTACAATCTCCCTGCTGTTGAGTACCGCTTCGATCTCTTCAGGATAGATGTTCTCTCCATTGGCTCCCAGGATCATGTTCTTGGAGCGTCCCTTGATATAGATAATCCCTTTTTTGTTGATGATACCCAGATCGCCCGTGCGGAAGTATCCGTCGTCGGTGAATACTTCCCGGGTCTTCTCTTCGTCCTTATAGTACCCCCTCATCACATTGGATCCCTTCACCACAATTTCACCCTCTTTGGTAACAGGATCTGGATTGTCGATCCGGACGGTTACCCCATCCATCACCTTGCCAACAGAGTGGAACACTGCATCGGAGGGGCCAAAACCTGCTACCAACGGAGAGGTTTCGGTGAGTCCA
>DAOWNM010000229.1 GCA_030642565.1 Bacteroidota bacterium
GGGGTACATCTTCCCACCTGGCTGGGACCGGAATGGAAAAAGCTATATGAAAAAACATTTGGAGAGGATTGTTTCCTGCGCCAGGAGGAGCGGGAGATGTGGGAGAGGATCAAGCAGGTTCCGGGTAAGGAGATTTGGGATCTGAAATCGCAGGAACGCGGGGGACTGATCAACTATATCAAAGAGCGGTTGGCGGTGGCATCCACCAGGATGATGGACAATCCGGGCCAGATGATTGAGATATCCACAGCCCTGAATAAGGATGCACTAACCATCGGGTTTGCGAGGAGATTTGCCACCTATAAGCGTGCTCAACTGTTGTTCAGGGACCTTGAGAGGCTCTCCAGGATCGTCAATAATCCGGAAAAGCCGGTACAGTTTGTTTTTGCAGGGAAAGCGCATCCCAGGGATATTCCCGGACAGGATTTGATCAAGATGATTGTGGAGATCTCCAAAAGGCCCGAATTCATTGGTAAGATCGTTTTCCTTCAGAACTATGATATCCAGTTGGCCAAAAGACTGGTTCGCGGGGTTGATATATGGCTCAATACCCCCACACGACCGCTTGAGGCTTCCGGGACCAGTGGAGAGAAAGCTGTGATGAACGGGACCATGCATTTCAGTGTACTCGATGGCTGGTGGGCCGAAGGGTACCGTGAAGATGCCGGATGGATGCTGCCCATCGAGCGCTCCTTTGATAACCAGGAACTGCAGGATGAACTGGATGCAGAGCGCATCTATACGCTGCTGGAGAACAATATTATCGAAAAGTTCTACCGGCGGGACAAGGAGGATATACCGGCCGAGTGGGTCGAAATGATCCGGAATACCATCGCCCGTGTGGCACCCGAGTTCACCATGAACAGGATGCTTAGGGATTATATCGACAGGTTTTATATGAAGCTTTTTGCACGCTCAAAAATATTAAGGGAAAAGGACAACCTGATACCCAAGGAGCTTGCCCTCTGGAAGCATAAGATTCTTGAACACTGGAAGAACATCAAGGTGGTAGAGTATGATTTTCCCGATGTGACCCGCGGGGAGTTTGTGGTGGGCAATACCTATACCGGGAAGGTGGTGCTGGATCTGGATGGTCTTTCGGCCGAAGAGATTGGCGTGGAGATAGTGCATACCCGGAGTGGCAGCGGGCATGAGCCCCTGTTGTTCAGGGGTAAAAAGGAGTTTGAATGTACCCGGGTTGATGGTGTCCTGGCTGAGTACACCTTTCAACAGAAGGTAGCGGAAACCGGGGTATTTGATATTGGATTCAGGATCTTTCCAAAGCACGAACACATACCGCACCGGATGGACTTTCCCCTGGTGAGATGGATCTGAAAATCCGGGGTCAAGGAACCTGTTACCTGACCCTGGGGATATCCTGGCGCCGGAGTACCATGCCGGTCCTGGAGGGGAGGTAGAGCTTCAGATTCTGTTTGAACCCGAACGAAGGTTCAACGGTAGTACGATGTATCATGGCAGTGTCGTACCTGCCAAAACCTCCAAATTCAGGCTGGTCCGAACAGAGAAGGGTGGTGTATTTACCGGCATCCACAGCAAGTCCATAATCGGTATAGGAGATGACAGGGTGGAAGTTGAACACAAAGAGCAGTCCTTTCCGTTCAAAGGCAATCACCAGGTCGGCCTGGTCCGTCTTCACATGATTGCAGGATGCGTTATAGATACCAGCTATGGCCAGCAGATGGATCATCTTTATGTCAAATTCGCCCAGCTGGTGGTACTTTAGCTCCCTGTTCTCAACCAGGCTCCATTGGCGCCTGGCATACTGGTAGGACCAATCGTTCCCCGCCCTGGGAAAATCGATCCATTCGGGGTGACCAAATTCATTGCCCATGAAGTTGAGGTAACCGTTCCCAGCTGTGGCGGCTGTGATTAGCCGGATCATTTTATGCAGGGCGATTCCGCGGTCCACCACCAGGTTCTGAGAGTCCCTGTTCATATGCCAGTACATCTCCTTATCGATCAGCCGGAAAATGATGGTCTTATCTCCCACCAGGGCCTGGTCGTGCGATTCAGCATATCCTACTGTTTTTTCGTCGGCCCGTTTGGAGGTAAGCTCATGGAAAATCTCAGAGACGTTCCATGCTTCATCGGCCTTCTCTTTGATGGTTTTGATCCAGTAGTCGGGAGTTCCCATAGCCAGACGGTAGTTGAATCCAACCCCTCCCTGTTCAACCGGTACGGCCAGTCCGGGATAACCGCTCATATCCTCCGCAATGGAGAGTGCTCCCGGCCTGATCTCCTGGATCATCTTGTTGGCCAGAGAGAGGTAGGTAATGGCATCTTCGTCCTGTCCCCCGTCAAAATAGAGATCATAGCTGGTAAAGTCCCGTCCCAGACCATGATCATAGTAGAGCATGCTGGTCACCCCGTCGAACCTGAATCCATCGAACCGAAACTCTGTCAGCCAGTAGTTCACATTGGAGAGCAGAAAATGGGTCACCTCATTCTTGCCATAATCAAAGCACAATGAATCCCAGGCCACATGTTCCCTCCGGTGGTCGCCATGGAAGAACTGTGCCGGATCACCATCCAGCAATCCCAATCCTTCGTTCTCATTTTTTACCGCGTGAGAATGGACGATATCCATAATCACAGTAATACCGTGCCCATGGGCCTCGTCAATGAGTTTTTTCAGCTCTTCCGGGGTGCCAAACCTGGAGCTGGAGGCAAAGAAATTAGAAACATGGTATCCAAATGAACCGTAATAGGGGTGTTCCTGGACGGCCATCAGCTGGAGTGTGTTGTATCCTCCATGGATCACATGTGGTAACACTTTTTCCCGGAATTCAGAATAGCTACCTACCTTATACTCTTCTGTAGCCATGCCGATATGGGCCTCATAGATCAGTGGCTGGAAATCTTTAAGATCAGGCAACGGATTCTTCCAGTGAAAGGGTTGATCTGGAATCCACACCTGGGCATCAAAAACATGGGTTTCAGGGTCCTGTATCACCCTGTTGCACCAGGCTGGGATCCTGTTTCCTTCTCCACCCTCCCAGCGGACCAGCAGCTTGTAGCGGTCACCATGGGCGATGAATCCATCACCCAGTTTGATCTCCCAATTGCCATGGTCGAGCCGTTCAAAACGAAATGCCTCTTCAACCTGCCAGTCATTGAAAGTGCCGATCAGGAATATCTCTGTGGCATGGGGCGCCCATTCGCGCATGATCCACCCATTCTCCTCTTTGTGTAGTCCGAACCAGAGGTGTCCGCTGGCAAAAGATTGAAGTGTACTGTCACCAACCAGCTCCTGTTCCCTTTCAACTGCTTTATTCATGCGCCTGACAATGGCATCACCAAAGGGCTCCAGCCAGGGATCATTCTGTATGAGACGAGGATTGTTTATCATAGACACATTAAAGGTACATGTTTATTTGAACAGAAAAAGTGTTAATAGAATTGGCGTATATTCGGCTTAGAATTAATTTTAGGGACAAATTCGAGCTGGGTTTTATGAAAGTATGGGTTAAGGATGATTTTTTTTCTTTGAAGCGGCCGGTGGCCACCATTGGAATATTTGATGGGGTCCATACGGGACATCAGTTTATCCTCGATCACCTGAAAGCTCAGGCTGAGGCACATGGGGGTGAGTCGGTGGTAGTAACCCTGTGGCCACATCCGCGCATTGTTCTGAACAAGGAGCTGCACAATTTTAAATTGCTGCATACCCGCGAGGAGAAGATCAGGGAGATGGAACGTAATGGGATCGATCACCTGGTTGTTGTCCCCTACGACAGGGAGATTGCTTCCCTGACGGCATGTGATTTTGTTCAGAAATACCTGGTGGACAGACTGGGGGTGGAGATATTACTGGTTGGCTATGATAACCGGTTTGGCAAGGATCGTAAAGGGGATCCTGAAGGGTTAAGGATGTGTGCCGAAAAGAGTGGATACAGGATTGAAAAGCTTCCTGAATATTATTCAGAATACGGCACTATAAGTTCCACTACTATTCGGGAGGCTATTTTGAAAGGTGACCTGGAGACCGCCGGGAAGATGCTGGGTTACCACTATTACCTGTCAGGAACCATTGTGGAAGGAAATCATATTGGCAGGCAGATGGGATTCCCAACGGCAAATATTCACCCACTGGATCCCTACAAGCTGATCCCCATGAATGGTGTGTACGCCATTAGAACCGAAATGCGTGGAGAGATTTACAACGGAATGCTGAACATTGGGTTCCGTCCCACCATCGACAGTGCCATGGCTGTGAAGACGATTGAGGCCCATCTTTTCGATGTAACGGGTGACTTTTATGATGAGAAGGTAGTGATCCACTTTGTAAAAAGGGTAAGGGATGAGATGAGATTCAGTGGTATGAATACATTGAAACAGCAGCTTCAAAAGGATAAAACCACCATTCAGAAATTATTATGATACAGCACCCTTTTTTATTTTTCTTATCAGAATGGAAGTATCCGGATAAATTAAGAAGGCAACTTGTTGAGCTCCTTTTCAATACGATGTACAAGATAAAACGGAAGGTTTAGCAAGGTGAATTCTTTCCCGGTTGTGGTTTTGGCTTTTTCGATGGAAGAGGCTCCCTGCCATACCCTGACAGCAATGGAGTGTGGCACCTGGTCCATAAATTGATGAAGGGATCTAAGTTTACCAATTGTACCTGATTTCACCTCAATCGGAATTAGTTTTCCCTGCCAGGGGAGAATATAATCCACCTCGGCGCTTGATTCTTTCTTTTCCCTGGTCCAGA
>DAOWNM010000261.1 GCA_030642565.1 Bacteroidota bacterium
TCGATTTCGCCTTTACACCATACTGTTTTTCCATCTCGCCCTGGAGAACCCCCAGGCTCAGGTCAGCCAGCTCTTCCATCCTGATCCGGTGCTCCTCCGAGGTTTCAAATTCATCCTTTGGATAGGATAGATCCAACCCTGGAGTGATCAGGATCCTGGAAACAGTGGTTGGAACCAGGGCTCTTCGTTGCGCCAGGGTCAAATCCGATTTCAACCAGGAGACCACTGTGGACCTGGCCGAAGGTTGCACCTCATCGATCTCCCAGATGATCACCCGCTGGTCGCTTCCAAAGGTCACAAAGAACTGACCATCGTCGGAAAAGGAGGCCCCGAATACATTATCCATATGCCTGTAGACAAAATCGACCGGATAGATCGAATCTCCCCCCACATGGAAAATCACAGCCGTCTGGTAATTTCCCGCAGCCAGGAAAGCTCCCCCCGGGCTGAAACTGACAGGCTGGTCAATATTGGCATTATCTTCAATGGAATCAAATAATACAAAGGCATCTTCCTGCAGGCGGTACCTCCGTAAACCGTAAAGTGAGCCGGTGACGAACTCATACCTGAGCGGACTAAAAGAGATGGAGGCCACCCCGTGGCTGCGATACTGAAACGACTGGAACTCCCTGTAGCGATCATCCTCCCGCTCCAGTATACGCACATGTCCCCTGGAATCGCCCGTGGCCAGGAAACGATCGTCGGCACTGAAGGAGGATTCACTGAGTCGGGTTTCAAAACCGTCAATCACCTGTGAAACGTGAAACGACTCCTCTTTCAGATCCCAGATGATCGCCCTTTTATCGGACGAACAGGAGACCATATGCTTTCCGTCATTACTAAACTCCAGGTGGTTGACATAATCGGTATGCCTATTCAGCACCTGGGTTACTTTCATATCCTCCAACCGGATAACCGCCATGTCGTTAAACCCCTTATAGCGGCCGTAAACCAGGTACTTCTCATCGGGCGAAAAAGCAAACATACCACCTACGGCTTTGGGATTCCCCTGGTGTTCGTACACCAGTTCCCAGTCCCTGTTATACACCCGTAGTGTATTGTTGCCAATGGTAAATGCAAAATAGTTCCTGTAGGGGGAAAACTGCGCCTGCCTCACATAATCCCCCAGGTTACTGAACTCCTTGCTCTCCTTCAACCCCATCTCCTGGCCCTGGACCGACAGGAGAGACAGGAACAAAAAGATACCGGTATGATAGATATTTCTCATGGATCATCCTTTACAGATTTCTTCTTGAAAGTTACAAAACCCAATAGACAATGATTTGTATATTTATGAACCTAATTCATGAAAGGAGAATGAATAATGGGGAAAGCTATGGATCTATTAAACCGTACAGAGACCATCGAAAAAATCAATGATTTAGCAGCCATGGAGATCCCATTTGTTTTCCTGGTCAATTTCACGGGAGAAGAAAACCTTGTAGCTACTCCTCAAAAGGCTGCTGATAATGGCTTTTTCCTGGATATGCCGGGGATGGTGAACCATGCTTTTAAAAAGAGCCCCTGTCCAACCATACACCTGGCCAAAAAAGCGCCCGATCCGGAACGGTACCATCACGCTTTTAACCGTGTCATAAAACAGATTCATTATGGAAATTCTTTCCTGCTGAACCTGACCATGCCCACCCTGGTGGAGACCAACTACTCCCTGCTTGACATATTTACAAGAAGCAGGGCCTCCTTCAAGCTTTACCTGGAAGATGAACTGGTGGTGTTCAGTCCGGAAAGATTTATCAGGATCAAAGGCAGGACCATCTCTTCCAATCCCATGAAGGGGACCATCGATGCAGGTATCCCCGGCGCATACAGTCAGCTGGCTACCGATCCCAAAGAGGATGCCGAACACAATACCATTGTGGACCTGATCCGCAATGATCTGAGCACCGTTGCATCCAATGTGAGGGTAATGCGGTTCAAGTATATTGAAAAACTGAAGACTCACCAGGGTGAACTGCTTCAGATGAGTTCTGAGATTGCCGGAAGGCTACCTGCAAATTTCAGGGAGTCTCTTGGTGAAATACTCTTTCGCATGCTTCCTGCGGGATCCATCTGTGGTGCCCCTAAAAGAAAGACTGTGGAGATTATCCGGAAAGTTGAAGGTTATGAGAGGGGATTTTACACAGGGATTTTCGGATATTTCGATGGGGAGAACCTGGATTCGGCGGTGGCCATACGCTACATTGAGAAACAGGGAGATAAGCTTATATTTAAAAGCGGTGGCGGGATCACCTTCCAGAGTGACTGGAAGAAGGAGTATGATGAAATGCAAAAGAAAGTTTATGTCCCAGTATTTTGAAACCATACAGCTGTTAAACGGTGAGCTGAAGAACCTGGAGTTCCATCAGGAACGGTTTGAACAAACCCGATCGGAGAAGCTGAGATTGAAAAACCATCCCCTGCTCGCTGAAGTAATCAAGCTGCCCCGTGGTCTTGAACAGGGAGTTATGAAATGCCGGGTGATCTATGATAAAAAGATTGTACGCATTGAATATGAGCCACATCGAACGTATAAGATTCGCTCTCTTAAGCTGGTCTTTTCAGATACCATTGAGTATGGATTTAAAAATACGGACCGCGATGAGCTGGAACTACTATTCCATCAAAGGGAAGATTGCGATGATATCCTGGTGGTAAAAAAAGGTTGTATTACAGACAGCTTCTATGCCAATGTTATTTTCTGGGACGGTAAAATGTGGATGACCCCCGACACTCCGTTGTTGCCTGGCACCATGAGGGCATCACTGCTCACTGCCGGGGCAGTTATGGAAGAGCATATCACCCCGGATGACTTGGAAAGATTTCAGAAAGCAAAGCTTATCAATGCCATGAATAATCTCCGTAATGGTCCCGAAATACCGATAGAATCGATACATTTTTAGACCCTGGCGTAGTCGATTAACGGGTAATCTCCTCTATGATCTGCACCGCCTTTTCCACACATCCGGCACAAATGTTTTCCATGATCTTCTCCTCCGTGAACTTTGCTGAGCCCTCCGGGGTATTCAGATCACAGTCGATCAGCTCCCTGCATTGTGTGGTTTTGTAGGCGGTCACAAAGTCACGTATCAGATCCTTCACACCACCATAAGCAGCCGATTTCAGTTCATCATTGTTGTTCACCTCTTCACCCTTCAGCAAACCGAGCACCATAATGGCACCTGTTACCGCTCCGCAAGTCTCCTGCTGCATACCCATACCACCTCCGAACCCGGCAGCCATCTTCTGAGCCAGCTCCTTGCTGAATTTCAGGTCGTCGGCAAATGAGAGCACAACTGACTGGGCACAATTATCGAATAACAGCTATGGGTAGGGTGATCTTTAGAAAAAGTGCATCTGCCTGTGTCAGGTCGTCCATGATCTCCGCCTCCTGGTCGTGAGAGTAGATCAGGTAGACTGCCCCGAAAGGCGGTCTGAAGCGCCACCCTGTCAATCCGTAGAAATAGACCTTGCTGGTGCTGGTACTATTCTGTGCAAACAGCTTTATCCAGAGGTTGTTGGTAAAATTGTAATTGACTGTCAGAACATTGATAAAAGTAGAATTTTCCTCTTCATCGGGGGTGAATTTAATCAGGTCACCACTATAGCTCAGAGACATTTTCTCAGTCACTTTTACCCGGCCCTTCAGTGAGAAGCGCTGGAAATCTCTGTCAAAATTGTGACCAAAAGAGTAGCCGGCTTCAGCAAAACTCCATTCGGCAGTATTATAGCCCAGATCGAAGGAGTGTCGGTGATTGTAATACTCTTTGTCAAACAGCTTGAATTCATTGTTGTACCTGTACGCCAGTGAGAACCTGTTTTGAAGATAGAACTCCACCGATTCATTGAGGTTCCAGCTTCTGAGCACGCCTGTTGTCCTTTCCCAGAACAGATTGTTCCTCGATGCCATCTCTATATAGCGGAACAGGTTGTTCCGGACCCACCAGCGGTAGCTCAGATCACTATCCACCTCCCGGCGGTCGTCGTCCACCACATAGCCTGTCTGGTTCACATTCTCCTTAAAATTCTCTCCCAGCTCGGAATACCGGACATGCATATGGTAATAGTTGGTCTCTTTGGCAAACCTCATGAACCA
>DAOWNM010000262.1 GCA_030642565.1 Bacteroidota bacterium
GCGATGGTGATGGCCAGATCGTTGATGACCTGTGTATGAATCGCATCTCCAAAGTCAATGATGGCCCTCACTTTCGGATCGGACTGATTTTCAGTGACCACCACATTGTTGTCGTTGGCATCGTTGTGTACCACACTTTTTCTGAGGATGGAATAGCCTTCCTGGATTTGATCGAACTGTTCCCGGAAATACCGGAGGATCTCCAGTTTTTCACCAGTAAAAAGATGCTCATAGGTTTGGGTCCATCCCGCCCGGGCCACATCCCATTCAAAATTTCGCATAGCCAGCGGATGCTCAAATCCCAGCAACGCTTTCGTAAGCCGGCCGGCCTCTTCCCCAAGGCTCTGAAGCAGGCGCTGGTTAATGGGATTGACCGACGACCACAACCGGCCTTCAATCCAGGTGAGCAGCCGGACCTTCCGGTTATTTCCTGCGCCATCTTCTGTTTCAATGATGTAATTACCATGAAGGTCAGGGAGCGAAACAGGAGAGATAATTTCCGGATCGCTTTTGACCATATGATGCAGGATCGCCTGCTGAAATTCCAGGTATTCCTGATCTGTATCGGGACGACTGATCTTCAACATGAAGGCTTCACCCGGGGCCTCAATTCTGAAATTGAAATCTACTTCACCTGGAAGCGTAACAGCTTTACCTTGAATTCCATACAGCTCAAAGGCAATGCTTGCAGCCTGGTTATTGGATATTTTAATATCTGAGTATGCAGCGCTCATGATGAACCTCCTAAAAATAGTTAAAAAAACCTGGTCAGTAACTTCATGACCGGAGTGTATCATTCTATTTGGTATATTTATTTCAACAACAGACCACAACCCCATTATTCTCCAACAACCATGTTCAGACACTACCTGAAGACAGCCTTGCGATTTCTGAGGCGAAACAAACTCTATACCGGCATCAATGCTCTGGGGCTCTCCATCTCCCTGGCGGTCTCTTTTATTATCCTGCTGTTTGTTATCAATGAGTTTAGCTACAACCATTGTCACAAAAACAGGAAAGAAGTATACAGGGTGATCAATTACTATAAGGAGTTTAAAAACACCATGTCCGGGACGCCCTATGTACTGGCAAAAACGCTTAAAGATGAGTTTCCGCAGGTTGAAAGAGCAGTCAACGTGAGATTTTTAAGAGGTTTTAAATTGAAACTGGCAGATGAATATGTGGATGTTTCGCGTGCCATGGCCACCGGTTCGGAGGTCTTTGACATATTCACCCTCCCTTTTATCGGGGGTACGCTGTCACAGGAGCCCCTGGAAGATATGAACGCCATTGTTCTCTCCCGTAAGCTGGCAGAACAGTTCTTTTCCGGCGAGGATGCGGTAGGAAAAGAGATGGAAGGCTTCATTAACAACACTGAGCGGATATTCACAGTGAGCGCTGTATATGAAAATGTTCCACGTAATTCCACCTTTCAGGCCGATTGTATGGTCAACAGGCGATGGACGCTTGCTCCTCTGAATGAGACTTTTAGAGTGACGGACATAGATCTGAGATGGGACTTTAACTTCTGGAATACCTGGATCCTGCTTTCTGAGGATGGAGATGCCGCTTCGCTGGATTCCCAGTTTGCGGCTTTCGGGATAAAGCATATCAGTGAAGAACCGATTTTTCATTACTCCCTTCAAAACCTATCGGATGTCTATCTCAAATCAGCTGATATTGCCAATACAGGGAGAACAGGGAATCTGAAAAATATCAGGTTGTTTTCCACGGTTGCTTTCTTGATCGTTCTTATTGCAGCGATAAATTACATTATCCTTTCGGTGGCGGTATCAACCGGCAGGGCAAAGGAGATCGGGATAAGGAAAACAGCAGGAGCAAGCATTCGTCGCATCCAGAACCAGGTGTTAAGCGAGGCTATACTGCTTACGCTGCTGGTACTCCCCCTGGCATTGTTCTTCATGTGGCTTGCCAAACCATATGCCGAGAAGCTGTTTCAAACTTCATTGGATATTATGCAATCAAATGTGGGAATATACATTTCTGTTTACCTGCTGCTGACCATTTTTATAGGGCTTGCATCGGGACTCTATGCGTCTTCCTACCTGTCGAGGTTAAAGGTTCTGGATGTCCTTAAACAGAAAGTAAGTTTTGGAGGCAGAAGGAAGATGTTCCGTTCATCTCTGATCGTGATCCAGCTGCTTATATTCTGCTCCTTTGTGTCGGGTACCCTGATCATTCGCTCTCAGTACCGGTATGCTCTGGATAAAGATCCGGGTCATTACAATCAGAATATCCTGCAGATAAACCTGGGACGTGGTTTTCATGGGTATGATGCCTTTCTGAACGGGATTCGTTCAGTTCCGGATGTAGTGATGGCAGCAGGAACCATGGATGGCCTTCCCATGAATGGTTGGATGGTCTCTATGCAACCCCATTTCCAGAACAAGGAAGTTGAGGTGAAGATGGAGGGGTATGCGGTGGATTACCAGTTGTTAGAAACACTGGGAATCCCCATTCAGGAAGGCAGGTCTTTCTCCCCTGATTATGGAAGTGACCTGAAGCGAGCCTGCTTGCTGAATGAAACAGCGGTCAGGGAGTTGGGAATTGAGAATCCGGTGGGTCAGATGCTGGCCGACTCCACCACCATCATCGGCGTGGTGAAGGATTTTAACCTACACTCCCTTCATACAAGGATTCCACCCCTCTCCATCTCTATGACCGATAAGTATCTACACTACATCCTGGTTCGCTATCGTCCCGGGACCCTGGAGAACCTGTTGCTAAAACTAATATCTGAATGGGAAAAAGTGGAACCGGACCGACCCTTCACTTCTACAACTATCGAGGAACTTTTTGAAGAGACATACGCATCGGAAAAAAACCTGGGCACCATTCTCTCCATCTCTGCGCTTTTTGCACTCTTAATTGCATCCTTTGGCCTTTTTGGACTCACCCTCTTTGTGGCCCGATCCAGAACACACGAGATAGGTATTAAAAAGGTTTTTGGAAGCTCAGAACGAGCCATTGTATACTCCTTCCTGCAAAGCAATTTCCTGATGGTTGTGGTTGCAGAGTTGCTCTCCATTCCCGTTTCACTCTATTTTATTGGAAGGTGGCTGAATAATTTCCCATACAGGGTGAGCATAGGTTGGTGGGTCTTTGCGATTGCATTTATCATTGCCACCTTTGTGGTACTGTTAACAGTCTCTATACACTCCATCAGAGCATCCCGGGTCAACCCGGTAGATGCATTGAGATATGAATAGATATTTCCGAAACCTAACCCATAACATTGCGTATACCCAGCCATAAACCAAATTGGAATAAAGCTATGAGAAATATTATTACAGGAATTGCCATGTTACTGTTCGTTATGCTGACGTTGACAGGTTGTGAAACAGATAATAAAACCCTGCTGACCGACGACGTGTGGACCTTTCAGAATATGACTACCGACAGTGAGGATGATAATATCATCGCTCTGGTCACCCTGGGTAAGGCGCTTTTAACCGATGCTACCATGGAGTTCCAGGAGGGGGGTACCTATATTTTGACCTCTCCGCTTGTTGAGGAGCCATCTACAGGCGAATGGCAACTGATTGGTGAAGACCAGCTGATTCTTGATCCTGACGGTGAGGCATCTTCTACCTCCAATATTGAGACTCTCACCAAAGATAAACTCTCCTACACCGAGACCTTTGTGGACGGGCAGATGAATACCTATAAAGTAACGACAACCTGGACACGCTAATTCAGAGACTTAAAATACCTCAGTTTCATTTTTTCTTCATCCCCGTTTTGAAGGCAGGTATAGTTCCATGGGGATGAAGTAAGGGTTTCGTGATAGGGATTTTCAACCTGATCGTTCGAATGCATGAGATGGATGGAATGGCCAGCGGGTTTGACCACTCGTTCTATCTCCTTTAGCTCCTCGCTGAGGTTCCATCCGATGGCATTGGAGGTGATCAGGATATCCAGAGAGCTGTCCGGCAGGGGAATGGTATCCAGGGTACCATCCATAACAAAAAGGTTTTCCACTCCTTTTTCCACAGCTTTCTCTTTCATAAAGTAGCGAAAACTGGCAATGGGTTCAATGGCAAAAACAGTTAGAACCTTTGGAGCTA
>DAOWNM010000250.1 GCA_030642565.1 Bacteroidota bacterium
GTGACCCCGGAAGAGGATTGTTCCCCAACCGAAATGACATTTCAGAACAATTCCACCAGTCCGCCTGGTACTATATATTTTTGGGATTTCGGGGACGGGGGAACCTCTACCGAGGAGCATCCCATCCACTATTACGACAGGAATATGCTGCGGCATGATACCATCTTTACCGTAACACTGATAGCCACAACCAATGAATTCTGTCGTGATACGGCACTGAAGTACGTGGTGATTCATCCTTATATTGAAGCGGCATTCACCGTTGATGATGTGGTGGGATGTACCCCATTCAGTGTGGATATCCACAATGAATCCATTGGGGCAGATAATTATTTCTGGGATTTTGGCGACGGTTCCCCGGTTTCCAATGATCCCTCTGCCACGCTTACCCATACTTACGTGAATAGTGGAGGCTCCAGCGCAGTCTATCCGCTGACCCTGATTGTTACCAATGAGGAGGGTTGCAGCGATACCATGGTCAGGAACATCACGGTCCATCCGGAGATCACCGCCAACTTCTCCACCGACGGGCTGAACGGATGTCACCCCATGACGGTGATCTTTACAGATCTTTCGGTCAATGCCATTAACTACCTGTGGGATTTTGGCGACGGAGCAGCCTCTGTGGAACATTCACCGGTACATACCTTTACCAATTTCGGGACCACTGATAGCATTGTTTACCTGGTTACACTGACAACCTCTACGGAGGATGGGGAGTGTGTTATGTCGGTGTCATGGCCCATTACGGTCTACCCCCAGGTTGAATCAGAATTTACCTTTCCGTATGCGCAGGGCTGCGGACCCTTTGAGGTTACATTTGAAAATCTCTCCATTGGTGGCGACAGCTTTACCTGGGATTTCGGGGATGGGATCGTGGTGACCACCCTAACCGCTGATCCGCAGACCCATATTTTTATAAATAATGATTTTATCAATCCGCAGGACTTTGATATCAGCCTGGTGGCAGAAAATATTTATGGATGTACCAGTGAGATCATCAAAACGGTGACGGTCTATCCCGATATTGTTGCGGGATTTGATGTAACGGACACCGCCGGGTGTCATCCGCTACAGGTGGATTTCACCAACCTGACTACCGGTGGGGGCACCTATGTGTGGGACTTCGGAGACGGCTCTACCTCCAACCTGATGACTCCGGGCCACCTCTTTACCAATACCGGGACTGTCGATTCGGTCTATACGGTTAAGCTATATACCCTGGCTCCCAATAATATGTGTGCCGACTCATTTTTTATGGATATCACGGTGCATCCCTATATCCAGGCCAATTTCACCGTTCCGGTGAGCCTGGGATGCACTCCCTTTGATGTGGAGATCATCAATGCTTCGGTGCATGGCGATATCTTCCACTGGGATTTTGGAGATGGAACAGATACAATTACATACAACACGAATCCTTTCTCCCATCGCTTCACCAACAGCGATTACCTGAACCAGCAGGATTACGAGATCACCCTGATTGCAGAGAATTTTGCGGGGTGTACAGACGAAATCAGAAGAACGATTACGGTGGAGCCCGATATTCATGCCGATCTTTCGGCCAGTCAGATCCGGGGCTGTCACCCGCTTACAGTCGATTTTACCAATCTGTCGAACGGAGCAGCCTATTACCACTGGGATTTTGGAAATGGAACCACCTCCCTGGAGACGGATCCTACACAGACATTTACCAATATTGGGGTGACAGACTCAACCTACAGTGTATGGCTCTATGCAACCGCTTCCAACAATGTTTGTAAGGACTCCACCTTTGTTGATATTGTGGTGCACCCATATATTATGGCCGATTTCACCTTTCAGGAGCAGGTTAACTGTACGCCTTTGCCGGTGGAGTTTCATAATGCTTCTATCGGGGGGGACATTTTCTACTGGGACTTCGGGGATGGAACCGACACCACTACCACCGATCTAAATTCTGTGACCCATATTTACACCAATACAAGTTTTGCAAATAACGGAGTGTTCCAGGTGACCCTGAGGGCTGAGAATCTGGCCGGTTGTACCGACCAGGTGACCAGGACCGTAGAGGTATATCCTGCCATTGAGGCGCTGGTCTCCCCCAGTGTGGTGGCAGGATGCCATCCCCTGGAGGTTGATTTTTCAAATCTCTCCCGGGGAGGCTATACCTTCTCATGGGACTTCGGAGACGGAGCCTCCAGCGAGGCAGACAGCCCGGTACACACCTTTACCAATTTCACGGGTGCGCCCATTACAAGAGAGGTACACCTGCTGGCTACGTCACAATTCTACTGTACCAGTGAGATTACGGTCGATATTACCATCTATCCGAAACCCACAGCCAGGTTTGAAACCGATAAGATTATCGATTGCGCCCCCTTCGAACTGCCTGTTACCAATACGAGTATATTTGGTGATCAGTTTACCTGGACCTTTGGCAGTGATACTACCATTACCACGGCTTCCATGGACCCGGTGAGCCACACGTTCGACAATCAGACTGCTGATATCGCCACCTATGAGATTACCCTGGTTGCTGCCACCAGCTTTGGCTGCCTCGATACGGTAGAGCAGGATGTTTATGTCTACCCAAGGACCATAGCCGATTTCTCTTTGAACGATGGGGACTGCAGTCCGTTTATGGCCTATTTTGTTAATGAATCGGTACGGGGAGAGACATATGTCTGGGACTTTGGTGACGGGACCAGTGCAACCACCACCGATCCCAGTAATCTCTATTTCAATCTGTCGGGTCAGGATACTCTCTATTACATTACCCTTACTTCGACCTCCATGTATGGATGTGTGGACTCCTATACCGACTCGGTTGATATTTATGCGCAGCCCGATGTGGAATTTTTCGCATCACCAACCCATCAGATGTACCCCGCTTCTACAGTGGATTTCACCAATGTGTCCAACCAGGGGTACTGGAGTTACCAGTGGGACCTGGGTGATGGCACCTCCAGTAATCTCGAAAATCCACCTGCTCATACCTATGATACATGGGGTGATTATGTGATCTGGTTAAGTGCTTCCACGCCCCATTGTTCCGATTCTGTATCCCATTCTATCCGGATCTTTCCTGCTGCACCCATTGCAGCATTCGATACCGTGGTTGGCGCCTGTGAACCACATACGGTACAGTTCAGCAACCAGTCGATTTATGGAGAGTCTTACCTGTGGGAGTTTGACGATGGTACAACATCCACAGAATTTGAACCTATTCACACCTTCGAAGCGTATGGTTATTATAATGTGAAGCTCACAGTCACAGGTCAGGGTGGAACGGAATATGCTTACAGACAGGTGGAGGTGTACCGGATGCCATATGTTAACTTCAGAGTGGAACCGGAACTTGTGATGCTGCCCGATGATGAGATCCGCCTCTTTAACCTGTCCACGCATGGCTCTACTTACCTCTGGGACTTTGGAGATGGATATAACTCCAATGAAGAGAATCCCAGGCATCTTTATACCGCTGTGGGGCAATATGATATTTCGCTGGAGGTGTCGACAGACCACGGGTGCACAGACCGCCTGATCAAGCCAGCTGTGGTCACCGTTGAGGGAGAAGGGGTCATCCTCTTCCCCAATGCCTTTAAACCCGATCTGGATGGACCAAATGGCGGATACTATGATCTGGCTGCCCGGGAGAGGAACAACATTTTCCATCCCTACTGGGAAGGGGTGGCAGATTACCACCTTGAGATCTATACCCGCTGGGGAGAGAAGTTATACTATAGCAACGAAGTGAACCGGGGATGGGACGGGTATAACAAAGGTGATCTCTGCATTCAGGATGTATACGTATTCAAGTGCTGGGGATTCTTTGTGAACGGAGAGTTGTTCCAGGTCAAGGGAGATGTTACCCTGATTCATCACCAGAAATTTGATGATTGATCAGGGCAACATATCTCAGTTTCATTTTCTCTTCATCCCCCTCCTCAAGGCAGGTGTAATTCCATGGGGATGATATAAGGGTTTCATGAAAGGGATTTTCAACCTGATCGTTCGATTGCATGAGATGGATGGCATGGCCGCCGGGTTTGATCACCCGCTCGATCTCATTAAGCTCGCCTTGAAGGTTCCACCCGATGGCATTGGAGGTGATCAGGATATCCAGAGAGTTGTCCGGCAGGGGAATGGTATCCAGGGTACCATCCATAACAAAAAGGTTTTCCACTCCTTTTTCCACAGCTTTCTCTTTCATAAAGTAGCGAAAACTGGCAATGGGTTCAATGGCAAAAACAGTTAGAACCTTTGGAGCTA
>DAOWNM010000129.1 GCA_030642565.1 Bacteroidota bacterium
ACCACTTCAGCGATCCTGGAATCAAAATAAAGATGGCTGTTTGCCACTTGAAACAGGGGGAGAAGGAGCTCTCTGTTAAATTTCTTGAAGAGGCCCTTGAGGCGAATAGTGATCTTGAATCCGAATTTGCCTACTTTTTCCCTGAAGTTACCCGGGAGCCTGATATCGAACGCATTATCCAACAGTATAAAAAGTAATTCCTTATGAATTTTCCACTGAAACATGTTCCTGAAAGAACTTCAGGAAAACGCGATTATGGACTGACCATGGTGATGGACAAAGGATTGAGCCTGAAAGAGTCCGAAAACTTTATCGAATCAAGTGCTCCCTATACCGACCTTGTTAAGTTTGGGTTTGGAACAGCACTGATTACACGCGATCTGAAGGAGAAAGTGAAACTGTACCTGTCAGCCGGACTCAAACCCTATTTCGGAGGAACCCTTTTTGAAATGTTCTATGTGCGGGGTGAGTTTGATGCCTACAGAAGGTTTGTGTCTGAATCCGGACTAGGCAATGTGGAGGTTTCTGATGGTACCATAAAAATGGACCATGATGAGAAACTTGAGTGTATTGCCATACTGTCCAAAGATTTCCAGGTTCTTTCCGAAATTGGAAGCAAGGTGAAAGGGGTGGAACTATCCAACGATGTATGGGTATCTCAAATGAAAACAGAACTTGAATCCGGGGCATGGAAGGTTATTGCCGAAGCCAGGGAGAGTGGCACCATCGGGATCTACCAATCGGACGGATCGGCCAACAGGGCACTAATTGACGACATCATTAAGGAGATTTCGGTGAATGATGTATTGTGGGAGGCGCCCAATAAAGCCCAGCAGACCATGTTTATACAGCTGGTTGGAGCCAATGTAAACCTGGGAAACATCGCTCCAAACGAAGTGGTTTCACTGGAAGCGCTTCGTTGTGGTATGCGTGGAGATACATTTTTTGATGTATTGCCGAAGGAGTTTCATTCCAGAAAACAATAGGGATTTGAAGAAACAACCAGTCAGGTATCTCTTCTTGGTACTTCGGGGAATGGGCATGGGTGCAGCAGATGTTGTGCCGGGTGTTTCCGGAGGAACCATTGCCTTTATCACCGGGATCTACGAGGAGCTTATTAACTCTATCAAGGGAATTAACCTGGAGGCGATCAGGCTTTTCTTTACAGGCCGTTGGAAGTCATTCTGGAAACAGATCAATGGAAATTTCCTGCTGGCGGTATTTGCAGGGATCTTTATCTCGGTACTCTCTCTGGCCAAAGTACTGGAATATCTACTGGAACACCATCCTGTATTGATCTGGTCCTTCTTTTTTGGTCTGGTTCTGGCATCATCCTACGTGATTTCCCGTAAGATCAAACGGTGGGGGTATCCGAAAATTTTGGCGCTTGTGGGTGGCATCGGAATCGCTTTCTATATTACCAGTGTAACTCCCACCACAACCACCGATGAAGCCTGGTTCGTGATCTTGTCGGGCGGACTGGCCAGTTGTGCAATGATCCTTCCCGGAATATCGGGAAGTTTTATCCTGCTGCTGTTGGGTAAATACTCCTTTGCACTTCATGCAGTAAACGAACGGATCATCTTCGACCTGTTATTACTGGGTGTTGGAGCGGCAACCGGACTCATCCTCTTTGCAAACCTGCTCTCCTGGCTGCTGAAAAAGTACCACGATATCACCATTGCAGTGCTTGTGGGTTTTATGATCGGATCGCTGAATAAGATATGGCCCTGGAAAGAGACATTAAATACCATTATGGTTAAAGGCGAGATAAAACCGCTGGTGGAAAAGAATATCCTGCCTTCTGCCGGTAACCCGGGCGATCACCTCTGGATGGCACTGCTGCTGGCTGCTGTTGGCATCGCACTGATTCTTTTTATTGAGATCGGCCTGACCAAAAATAAGACCTCCATCTGATATGCGTCTGTTTGGACTGATCGGATATCCATTGGGACACAGCTTCTCAGCTTCCTTCTTCAATAAGAAGTTTAAGGAGGAGGGGATAGATGCCGAATACACCAATTTCCCATTGGAACGTATGGTCAATTTTGAGACTCTGTTGAACAGCGAGCCAGGTCTGGCCGGATTGAATGTAACAGTGCCCTACAAACAGGAGATCATACCATACCTCGATACAATGAGTACTACTGCAGAGGCGATCCAGGCGGTAAACACTATCTCTTTTAGAAGGAGAGAGGGCAGGTTGGAGATTGAGGGTGACAATACAGATGTAATTGGCTTCAGGCGTTCGCTGGAAGACCATCTAAAGTCCCACCACACTTCGGCACTGGTGCTGGGAACAGGAGGATCATCTAAAGCGGTTCACTATGTACTTGAACAGCTGGGTATCGGGTATACAATGGTAAGTCGAATGTCTGACCAGCATAGCAGAATCAGGAGGATTACCTACAGTGAACTTGACATGGATTTGATGAGTGAAACACCTCTGATTATAAACACCACACCGCTGGGAATGTATCCGAAGGTGGAGACTTTTCCTGACATTCCCTACCAGGCATTAACACCCAATCACCTGTTGTTTGACCTGGTTTATAATCCGGAAAAAACGGAGTTCCTTGCCAGGGGTGAGAAGCTGGGGGCTGATGTGGTCAATGGCTATGAAATGCTGATTCATCAGGCTAAAGCGTCGTGGGAGATATGGAATAGGTAAGAGGTTAATGTGAAAGCTGGTTAATGGGTTAATTATGGCCAATTTTTTCCAGGAGGTGGCTTATCATCATGCCAGTGGCGAGCACTATTTTTCAGGGTAATTATATCCGATATCCACCAGGAAGAGTCCCTTTGCCGGGGCCGACGTACCCGCTTTCCCACGATCCTTCGCCTCCACAATTTTTATAAATTCGTCAAGATCAAGTTTTCCGCGGCCCACATCCAGCAGGGTGCCTGTTAACGATCGTACCATATTCCGCAGGAAACGGTCGGCTGTCATTTCAAAAAGAAATCCCTGCTCCATATTTTTCCATGCGGCATGTGTAACGCGACAGTTGTTGGTTTTCACATCGGTATGCAGCTTGGCAAAACTTGTGAAATCCATGGTTTCAAGAATCACCCTGCAACAGCTTTTTATGGCTTTAGTGTCGAGTTTACCGTAAACATAGTAGCTATAGTTCCGCGTGTAAAGGGGCTTAATGGAGGATATATGGTAGTGATAGGTCCTGTATGTGGCAGAAAAACGGGCATGCATATCTTCCGGAACCGCAACGATTTTATATACTACAATGTCGGGAGGAAGGAACCGGTTCAATTTAAAGATAAACTGTTCGGATGACGGATCGGGAGCGTTAGAAGAGCTATTGTGGTCCGGAGATTGGTCTGAATGTACATCAAAATGTGCAATAAAGTGTGAGGCGTGGACGCCGGTATCGGTACGGCCTGCACCGGTTAAAGGGGTCTCCTGTTTCAACAGAGTGGATAGGGCATGCATGAGTACCTGCTGGACAGTTTTCTCACTTGGCTGGATCTGCCAGCCGCAATAATCGCTACCATCGTAGGCCATATGAATAAAATACCTGCTCATTTCTCTGTAATAATTGGATAAATTTACCCTTTTCTTAACATTTTTTAACCACCTTATCCTTTCGTTTGGTCATTTTCGCTGCTATTTTTGTGCTCCGCTTATGAAGCGTGATTAATAAGATAATTATTAACATAAAAGAATTCATCATATGAGTCAGGACGTAAACATTAAAGAACTCAACGAAAGAATCAAGAGGGAGAGTGAGTTTGTGGACCTGATCACCCTGGAAATTCAGAAGGTGATTGTGGGACAGAAAGGTATGGTTGACAGGTTGCTTATCGGATTGTTGTCGGATGGGCATATTCTACTGGAAGGGGTGCCTGGACTGGCTAAGACGCTAGCCATTAGTACGCTCTCGCAAACCATCGACGCTTCGTTCAGCCGGATCCAGTTTACACCCGATCTTCTACCGGCCGACCTGGTGGGTACAATGATATACAGCCAGAAGAAGGAGGAGTTTATTGTGAAGAAAGGTCCCGTTTTTGCCAACCTGATCCTGGCCGATGAGATCAACCGTTCTCCCGCCAAGGTGCAGAGTGCATTGCTGGAGGCGATGCAGGAGAAGCAGGTAACCATTGGGGAGAAGACCTATAAACTGGAACGCCCGTTCCTTGTGATGGCTACGCAGAACCCTATCGAACAGGAGGGTACCTACCCGTTGCCTGAAGCGCAGGTGGACCGTTTCATGATGAAGGTGGTGGTAAACTATCCTGGAAGGGAAGAGGAGCGCCTTATTGTCAGGGAGAATCTTGCCAACGAGTTTCCTGTGGCCAGCAGCATATTGAAACCTGCAGATATTATGCAGGCGCGTGCTGTTGTAAAGGAGGTTTACCTGGACGAGAAAATTGAAAACTATATCCTGGATATCGTATTTGCCACCCGTGATCCCCGGAAAGCGGGACTGGCACAGTTTGTGCCGCTTATTCAGTTTGGAGGATCGCCGCGTGCAAGCATCAACCTGGCTAAGGCGGCCAAAGCATATGCCTTTATAAAACGCAGGGGATATGTGGTTCCGGAAGATATCAGGACAATCTGTCACGACATTTTGCGGCACCGCATAGGATTAACTTATGAGGCTGAGGCAGAAAATATTACCACGGAGAATATCATTTCTGAAATTCTCAATCATGTGGAGGTGCCTTAACAAAACTGTAGTATGAGAACTGTAACACCATTTCTATTAATAACTGCATGCTTGTTGTTGCTTGCAGCAGGACCACTGAAGGGGCAGTCGATGATCGATCTGACCAAAGAGGAGGTGCGTGTGATGGTGAAAAACAGGCATAAAGAGTTCAGGCGCGACAATTCGGTGGTAAACCAGCGGTTCAACTACCTGAAGTATGTAAATGGACTCCGGACACGCACATGGATTCTCTACTTCACTGATAAGGATATATGCAGAAGCACAAAAATGGTTTGTGACTATGGTGAATTTGATGAGGTGCTGGAGGAGTTAAATGAAGCCTATGAAAAGGTGGGCGAGTCGGAGTGGGCCTATAAGCTGAAGCGCGACACGATTCATGTGACCATGAACAGGCAGGAGTGGTATTTTACGGTGAGAGAAGCAAGAAAGAAGTAAGTGGAAACAAAAGATCTCCTAAAGAAGGTACGGAAAATCGAGATCAAGACCCGGGGGCTCTCCCGGCAGATCTTCGCTGGAGAGTACCATAGTGCTTACAAAGGCAGGGGAATGACCTTTTCCGAGGTGAGGGAGTACCAGTATGGTGATGATATCAGGAGCATCGACTGGAATGTTACTGCGCGTTTCAACCATCCCTATGTAAAAGTTTTTGAAGAGGAGCGGGAGCTGACAGTCATGTTGCTGATCGATGTGAGCGGATCGGGCGATTTTGGAACAGAGGCGCAGATGAAGCGGAGCCTGATTACAGAGATCGCCGCGGTGCTCTCCTTTTCCGCCATAGAGAACAACGATAAGATTGGGGTTATTCTGTTCAGTGACCGCATTGAGAAATTCATCCCTCCCAAGAAAGGACGGAAACATATACTCAGAATTATCCGGGAGTTGCTGGAGTACAATCCACAGAGCTGCGGAACCGATATTTCGGAGAGCCTGAGATTTTTAACCAATGCCATCAAAAAGCGGTGTACCGCTTTCCTGATATCCGATTTCATGGACAAAGGATATGCTCGTTCATTGCAGATCGCTAACAACAAACACGATGTGGCAGCACTCCATGTGTACGACCGGCGCGAAACTTCGCTACCGGCAGTTGGTCTGCTCAGGTTGCTTGATGCTGAAACAGGCCAGGAGAGGTGGATAGATACATCGAAGAGCCGGGTTAGAGAGAATTATGCCATGAAGTGGGAGAGCCATCTGGAGATGATGAAGGAGATTTTTTCAAGGGCTGGAGTGGACAGTGTGTCGGTCCGGACCGGTGAAGATTATGTGAAACCGCTTATAAGGCTTTTCAAGCAACGATAATATGGGCATCAATAGCGTTATAAGAGTGGTAAAGTGGCCGTTTTTGACTGGTCTGTTTCTAATGCTGGTTCAGCCGGCAGAGGGACAGCTGATTAATGTGCAGTCACTGGTTAGCAGCGACTCCCTGATGATTGGCGACCAGATACACTATACGCTTCGGGTTGATGCAGACAGTGAGGTGGAGTTTATATTGCCGTATATCAAAGATACATTGAGCAATACATTAGAGGTGCTTTCTCAGCTCTCCTCCGATACCTCTGTTTCAGAAAAAAGAACTGTGGTAGAGCAGAGTTATATCATTACAGGGTTCGAATCAGGATCGCAGATTGTACCGTCACAAGAGGTGATCTATAACAGAGGAGGAGTGGTCGATACTGCAAGAAGCATGCCCCTGATTATCAATGTGTATGAACCGGTGGTTGATACCTCCCAGCAGATCAGGCCCATCAAGCCTCCCATCAATACCCCGATAACTTTTAAGGAGGTGCTTCCCTGGGCCGTAGCAGGACTGGGTGGATTGCTGATTGTAGGTGCGGCGATATGGTTACTGGTGAGGTTTCTGAAACAGAAGAGAGATCCGGAGGGGCGCTTACTTAAATCCCTGGAACCTGCACATGTAATTGCGTTCAGGGAACTGGACAGGCTCAAATATGAGAAAATCTGGTTAAAGGGTGAGGTAAAACAATACTACAGCAGTCTGACTGAAATAACAAGGCGTTATATTGAGCGGCAATACGAGATTCCGGCCATGGAGAGCACTACAGAAGAGATCCTCCATGCATTCAGAATGACCAATCCGGAAGATAATCTGCTCGATGAGATGCTGATGGAGCTGCTTGAGCTTGCCGACCTGGTTAAATTCGCTAAGGAGGATCCGTTAACGGTCGATAATCAGACCAATCTGAACAACGCCTATATTTTCGTGGAGAAGACCTATCCGCGGTTTTATCGTGAGGAAGAAAAAAAGGAGGCTGGTGATGAGTAATATTGAATTTGCATATCCGGCTTTCTTTTATGCCCTGGCTCTGATTCCTTTAATGGTGGCATGGTATCTCTGGAGGGGAAGAAAAGGAACCGCTCCCCTGAAGTTATCTGGCTTTGAAAACCTGGATGAACTCATGGGATCTTCCAGGGTCTGGCTTCGCCATCTGCTGGCTCTGCTTCGAATAGCTGTAGTTACATTGATTATCGTGGTGCTTGCCAGACCACAATCATCCAACCAGTGGGAACAGGTAACTACCGAAGGTATAGATATTGTTCTCTGTATGGATGTGTCGGGCAGTATGCGTGCCATGGATTTCAAACCCAACAGGTTGGAGGCATCTAAAAATGTGGGAATTGAATTTGTGAATGCCAGGCAGGACGATCGGTTTGGACTGGTAGTATTTGCCGGTGAGAGTTTTACCCAGTGTCCCATGACCACCGACAGGGCCGTAGTGGTTAATTTTCTTAAGGAGATTAATTTTGGAGTGATTGAAGATGGAACGGCCATTGGAATGGGATTGGCAAC
>DAOWNM010000057.1 GCA_030642565.1 Bacteroidota bacterium
GATGAATCGATCCGACTCCCCTTCGAACAGCTCCCTGATAATGAAGAAGCGGTCATTGATTCCAATGTTGCGACTAATGTTGTCGATGGGCTGCCCAAGCAATTTGGCATCCACATCATTTCCAAGCTTCTCAGCCAGGTTTTCGTTGATACTGGATTCTGCAGAAAACTTCTCAGCAAGAATAGAGGAGCCTGCAGATTCGGTATCGGAAGCAGCTTTTGCTGTGGAGGCGGGCTTGGGTTCGGGTTCGGGCTTGGGTTCGTGTTTGGGTTCGGGCTTGGGCTCCGGTTCGGGTTCAGGCACTGTAAGCGGTTCTGGTATGGGCTCTGGCTTTGGATCCATTTTTACGGAAGGGACGGTCTCCGTGCCGGATATTTCCTGCCCAGGTTTATCACTTACAATTTCATGGAGACGGTCTGCTTTGATCATGGTCAGGATCTCATAGACATTCCTTAGTTTTGATAGTGCCAGGTCCAGTTCGATGGCAGAAGCTTCCTTAGAATTACGAAGGTTCCCCACCAATTTTTCGATATCTTGTATATCTTTAGTCAGGATTTCAATAGTGTATTTTATCTCCATGATAAGCTGTTATTTTTATAGAGGGCCAGTACAAAACTAACGATAATCTTCATATAATCTTGTATCATGTTTCTTGAAAATACGACAGGTAGATCCAATGGGCAGGGATGGATCGAGGTTATAACAGGATCGATGTTTTCGGGAAAAACAGAGGAGCTGATCCGGCGGCTCAAAAGGGCAAAGTTCGCCAAGCAGCAAGTGGAGATATTTAAACCCCGCATTGAAGTAAGGTATTCGGTGGAGGAGGTGGTTTCCCATGATGAGAATGCCATACACAGTACACCGGTAGACTCATCCGCTAATATACTTCTTCTGGCCAGTGGGGTAAAGGTGGTGGGTATTGACGAAGCGCAGTTTTTTGACGATGGACTGATTGAAGTTTGTAATCAGCTGGCAGACAGTGGTGTACGTGTTATTATTGCTGGATTGGATATGGATTACAAAGGGGTGCCCTTCGGACCCATGCCCGGTTTGATTGCCATTGCAGAATATGTGACCAAGGTACATGCCATTTGCGTCAGATGCGGCAATCTGGCAAATTACACTCACAGGTTGTCGGAGGATGATAAACTGATCGTCCTGGGAGAAACTGATATTTATGAACCCCTTTGCAGGGTCTGTTATGCAAAAGAGAAAACTGGAAGATAGCGATTCATGAAATTTGATTGGACACTGGAAAAGTTAGGTTCGCTTATCAATGGAAAGATCTATGGAAGGAGTGATCTTCCTGTTTCCAACCTCTCCATTGACAGCCGGACCCTAGCTTCGTCAGGTGAGACCCTCTTTGTGGCTCTGACCGGAGAACAGCATGATGGGCACAATTATATCGCTGAGCTCTACAGCCGCGGAATACGTGCTTTCCTTGTTTCCACTCTTCCCGATTATAAAGAGTTCCCCGAAGCCGGATTTTGTCATGTCGCTGATACCCTATCCGGGTTACAGGCGATTGCTGCAGTAAGACGCCTGCAATTTAAGGGGCAGGTATTAGCCATTACCGGCAGCAATGGAAAAACAATTGTGAAAGAGTGGATCCACCAATGCCTGGGTGATACAATCCGAATTCACAGGAGTCCCAAGAGTTATAACAGCCAGGTGGGCGTTCCGCTTTCGGTGTGGGGAGTTGAACCTCTGCACGAACTGGCCGTTATTGAGGCAGGAATATCCCGGCCGGGCGAAATGGAAAAGTTACACAACATTATCCAGCCTGATACCGGAATTTTCACCAATCTTGGAACTGCTCACCAGGAGCATTTCAAAAGCATGGAGCTGAAACTAACAGAGAAGCTGAAACTGTTTCAGGGATGTAAAAAGGTGATTTGCAGGGCTGATATCACTGTTGGTTCCAAACCGTTTCTCTCATACATGGGAGATCTTCAGGCTGAAATAGTGGATTGGTGCCTGGAGGGTGAGGCCAGATACAGGTTTAGGGTGACCTGGCAGACATTGTCGCAAACCTCTATTCATATCACCCTTCATGGCGATGAAATTGACTTTGTATTGCCTTTCGCCGACGATGCTTCTGTGGAAAATGCATTGCACGTATTTACCTACTCCATTGAGAGAGGATTTCCCGTGGAGTATGTGAAGAATAGGATGGGAACGCTTGAGCCAGTCTCTATGCGCCTGGAGATACTCAAAGGGATCACAGGCAGCACACTGATTAATGATACATACAATTCCGATACTGGAGGAGTGGCTGCAGCACTTGATTTGATGGGACAGCAGGATACACAGAAAGGAAGGGTTGTTATCCTCTCCGACCTGCTTCAAAGCGGAATGGAGGATCGGGCCCTCTATTCTGAAATAGCTTCCCTGCTCAGGAGTAAAGAGGTGGATCAGTTTATTGGAATTGGTCCGGCACTATCGGGTCAGAGAGCATTGTTCCCAGGTTCATCCCTTTTCTACCAGGACACTGAGGAGTTTCTGAAGAGAATGGAGAGGACCCTGTTTAGCGAAAGAATCATATTGATCAAGGGATCCAGGAAATTTGGCTTTGAACGCATTGCACGGGAGCTACAGCTACAGACTCACCAGACAAGGCTTGAAATCGACCTGAATGCCATGGTGCACAACCTGAATCATTTCAGGTCGCTACTGAACGAAGGGGTGCAAACCATGGTGATGGTAAAGGCTTTATCTTATGGTAGCGGAAATATTGAGATTGCAAAATTGCTGCAATATCACCAGGTGGATTACCTGGCTGTTGCCTTTATTGATGAGGGGGTTGAGTTGCGCAAGGCAGGGATTCATCTGCCCATTATGGTATTGAATCCCGATCCCTCCGGGTTTGGATCCATGCTTGATTACAGGCTGGAGCCGGAGATCTACAATATGAGAGGAGTGGAGGCACTTCAAAAGATGTTGCATCACCGGGGCATCAATAGATTTCCACTCCATGTGAAGCTGGATACAGGAATGCACCGTCTTGGTTTTGGTGAACCAGATCTGAAGCAACTTATTCCCTGGCTTCAGAAACCCGAGATGAGGGTGGTATCGGTATTCAGTCACCTGGCGGCCTCAGGCGATCAAGATCATGACCGGTTTACACGTGACCAGATCAAACGGTTCGATCATATGAGTTCCCATCTCTTCAATGTATTGGGGGTTCCATTCCGGCAGCATATTCTAAATTCTGCAGGTATCGAGCGGTTTCCGGATGCACACTATGATATGGTAAGGCTGGGAATTGGACTGCATGGAATTGGTGAATGTGCATCATTAAAAGTGGTAAGCTCATTCAAAACCACCATTTCACAGGTCAGATCTGTTGGTGCTGGAGAAACAGTGGGATATTCCCGTAGCGGGGTAACGAAACAGAAAAGCTCCATTGCAACGATCCCTGTTGGATATGCAGATGGTTTTTACAGGAGCCTGGGTAACGGAGCAGGAAAGGTGTTTGTGAATGGTCACGTTGCCCCTACCATCGGAGAGATCTGCATGGATATGGCCATGATTGATGTGACCGGGCTGGATGTATCCGAAGGGGATATGGTGGAGTTGTTCGGAAAACAGCAGCCCGTCTCTGAACTGGCCAGGCAGGCCGGGACCATTCCCTACGAGATACTGACCTCCGTTCCGGAGCGGGTGAAAAGGGTATATATACAGGAGTAATTATGAAGCTACAGATCTCAGCTGTCATTATTACCTACAACGAGGAGACTAATATTAAACGATGTCTGGACTCTCTGGTGGGTGTGGCCGATGAAATTGTGGTTGTGGACAGCTATTCAACCGACCGGACCGAGGAGATTTGCCGTTCATACAAAACAGTGTTCCTCAAACATAAGTTCACCGGACATATTGAGCAGAAGAACTGGGCTATTCTACAGGCCAGCTCACCATATATCCTCTCCCTTGATGCTGATGAGGCCCTGTCATACAAGCTGAAGAATTCCATTCTAAGGATTAAGGAGGATTGGACCCATGATAGTTACTATTTTAACCGGCTAACCAATTATTGTGGTAAATGGATCCGTCATACCAGCTGGTATCCATCAAGGAAACTAAGGTTGTGGGATTCAAGGATGGGAAGCTGGGGTGGAATTAATCCTCATGACAGGTACATTTTGAACAGGGGAGCCACCCGCTGTTTTTTAAAAGGAGATCTTCTGCATTACTCTTACTATTCGATAAGCGAGCACCTGCTACAGATAAATTCGTTCTCCTCCATTATGGCCCGTTCCTATTATGAACGAGGCAAAAGAGTCAATTTTTTCATTATTCTCTTTCGTCCCTTCTGGCGTTTCTTAAAGGATTTCATTCTACTGAGAGGATTTATGGATGGATATTACGGTTTTATAGTAAGTGTCAACTCGGCCTACGCGGTGTTTCTGAGATTTGTAAAACTCAGGAGTATCTATAAAGATGATAAGAGACCCGGGAAATAGCTTGTTCAATTGATAAATCTTCAGGCTGACTGAGCGTTATTGCCCATGTTCCTGCCTGAATCTTTCGTAGGAGTGTTTCCAACGCCGGTGTGACCACAACCAGTATGCAGGCTCTTCCCTGATCAAATCCTCAAGGATACGTACATGGCGGTCCGTTATTTCAAAGGGTTTAAGATCTTCGGGTCCTTCACAGATTAATTCGGCTTCCACTTCATACCGGCCTCTTTTCAACTTCCTGATCTTTAAGAATACAACTGCGGCATCCAGTCTCCTGGCCAACTTTTCCGTTCCCAGGAACATGGGTGTATCGCGGCCCATAAATTTCGTCCAGTAGTGGATCTGATGATACTGGGGGCGCTGATCGCCCAGGAAAAGAGTAAGGACCGGAGTGTTGCTCTTATGATATCCAATCAGTTTTCGGGCAATCTTCTCCATGGGAACGGGGATCACCCCATATGCTCTCCTGTTCTTCTGAACCATCCTGTCAAAATGTCTGTTTCGCAACGGTTTGTAGATGGCAACAACCGGATAATCGATGGCCAGTCCAAGGGTGGAGAGGTATTCCCAATTTCCATAATGTCCCAGTACAGCCATCACCTGCTTGCCTTTGCAGTACAGTTCATTCAGCAATTCAGGGTTTTTGTAGGTGATTCTTGCCTGTATTTTTGATTCAGAATAGAAATGGAATACTGCCGATTCGAGGAACAGATCACTGAGGTGGTGGAAAAATTTCTTGGCGATTCGCCTTATTTCGGGTTTGTCATATTCAGGAAAGGCTTTTTCAAGGTTGTCATATACTACCTTTTTCCTGTAGCCCACCACATGGTACATGAGCAGATAGAGGAGATCAGATAGCAGATAGAGGAGAGGTTCGGGCAGGAGGTGGAGCAGCCATACGAAGCTATAGGATATAATATAACCTAAGAACTTCATCTTCTAGCCCAGCTCACTGATGCGTTCCAGCTTGGGCAGGTCCAGGATCCTTATCTTCCGTCCATCGATGGAGATCACCCCTTCCTGTGCAAAGGATGATAATGTCCGGATGGCATTGGAGGTAGTCATATTGGAGAGATTGGCCACATCTTCACGGGAGAGGTATATCTTGATGGTCTTATTGTCATCCTCATACCCGTATGTGTCTTTGAGAAAGATCAGTGATTCGGCAAGTCGTCCCCTGATATGTTTTTGAGTAAGTGTAACAGTCCGGTCATGGGAGAATCCAAGTTCAGAAGCGAAAGACTGAATCACACTCATACTCAATTCAGCGTTGCTGCGCATGACCCTGAATACGCTCTCTTTGTCGACGATACACGATACGCAATCTTCAATGGCTACGGCAGTGGCTGTATGATTCTCCTCTGCGAAAAGCGCCCGGTAACCTATGAAACCGACCGGTTTGGCCATCCTGACTATCTGTTCTCTTCCTCCGACGCCCTCTTTAAAAATCTTGACCTTGCCTTCGGCCAGGATCATCAGCCCCATGGGTTTATCCCCCTCTTTGAAAATAATCTCCCCCTTCTTGTAGAATGCGCATGTGTAATTCTGCTTCAGAAATTCTTTTTCTTTGGGAGTAAGTACCGTAAATACAGATTTCGGATTGTCTATACAGTCATCTGCATTATAGTTCCTTTCCTGCATTGTAATCTTCTAGTTTGATCCTAATGATGTTGAATAACAGACAAAATTAGAAAAAATTATCGATTTCACGTTAATATCTGGCTACCAGTGGCAGGCGCCTCCCAACCCCGAAAGCTTTTGATGATATTCGCAGGATCGGGGGTGTCTGGTATCGTTTGTACTCATTCTGGTTTACCATCCTGATGATTCTGTTGACCAGTTCAGGCTCATAACCCATCTCTGTCACTTTCTCCAGAGGAAGCTGTTTCTCAATGTAGGCCTCAAGAATCTGGTCCAGCTCCTCGTATGGAGGTAGTGAATCGCTGTCTTTCTGGTCGGGTCTCAATTCTGCTGAGGGCGGCTTGGAGATGATATTCACCGGAATCACCTCTTTTTCCCGGTTCAGGTATTCAGCCATCAGATAAATATCGGTCTTAAACAGATCGCCCAGTACAGAGAGTCCTCCGCTCATATCGCCATAAAGAGTGCCGTATCCCACAGCGGTTTCACTTTTATTACTGGTATTCAGAAGGATATTTCCTAATTTATTGGAGAGGGCCATCAGAAGCGTTCCCCTGATACGTGCCTGTATATTCTCCTCTGTAATATCTTCCGGCAGGTTTTCGAAAAGTGGTTCAAGCGACTTCCGAAACTGGTGAAACAGTGCTTCAATGGGGAGGATATTATACTTTATTCCCAGGTTTTGGGCCATCTCTACCGAGTCGTTCACACTGTGATCTGAAGAGTATTGTGACGGAAGCAACAGAACATGAAGGTTTTCCGGTCCGAGTGCTTCTGTTGCAAGAGCCAGTGTTACTGCTGAGTCGATCCCCCCTGAAAGTCCCAGTGTAGCTGTTTTGAATCCCAGTTTCCCGAAATAATCCCTGATGCCGCAGATCAATGCATTGGCCATGGTTTCAATTCGGTCGGGTATTACGCCTACAGAGAGAGGAGGCTCAGACCCAATCAGTTTGTCCAGGTCGGAGATAAGAATATCCTCCCGGAAAAGGGGAAGTTTACTGGCTACACGTCCTGAAGGGTGGATGGCCATGGATCCACCTTCAAAGATTAATTCTGTCTGTGCACCCACCTGGTTGCAATAGAATACCGGGAGATTGTACCGGGCTGCTTTGCCTGTAAAGATCGATTGCTTGATCTTCATTTTCCTGTGTGCAAAGGGCGATGCCGCCATGTTGATGATCGCCTCCGGACCAAGCTTGTGCAACTCTTCCAGGGGATTGGTGGTATAGAGCATGCTTCGCGAAAACTCGTTTTCGAAAGGATGCTCATCCCAGAGGTCCTCGCAGATGGTCACTGCCAGTTTTCTCTTCTTAAAGTGGAGAATATTGAATTCACGATTGGGCTCAAAGTAACGGTACTCATCAAAAATATCATAGGTAGGGAGCAACGCTTTCCTAAACACCTGCTGAACCTTACCTTCGTAGAGGAAAAAAGCTGAATTGAAGAGCAATTTCCCATCACTATTGGTATTGAATTCAGGGCTTCCAACCAGAACCCCTGTACCAGGATCCGAAATCGTGGCCAGTTTCTCAATGTAGTGGTTACAGGTATTGATGAACTCTTTCCTTTCCAACAGGTCCAGGGGAGGATAACCACAAATTGCGAGTTCGGAAAATACTACCAGGTCAGCACCTTTTGAAGTGGCTTCTGATACCGCATCGGTGATTTTGGTCAGATTTCCTTCAAAATCACCGATAAGGTAATTCAGTTGTGCTAGGGCTATCTTCATGGCAGATCAGAATAGGATTCCCATGTGTATGGAGAGGGCGCTCAATTTCACATTGGCCCTGTCGTTATCGGTTACATCTGTTAGCCCTGAGGTCCACCGGATGCCTCCAATTACGGCAGTACTACCCCCAAGTTTATATTCCACTCCCAGTCCGGCATGGTAACCGAGACAGAAGAGGTTCACACTCTCACGAATGTCCTCCTTCTCAAAGGATGCATCTTCGGAGGTGGCTTTGGCATTGAGGTTGATCATGGGATTGAATCCCAGTTGCAAAAAGAAGGTTGCATATCCCAACTCCTCTGTCTTCAGTTTAAGTCCAACGGGGATATCAATGTACTGTAAATTCAGTTTCACAGATTGTCCCGGCTCAACCAGCAGGGTTTCTCCCTTGGAACTGAATTCGGTCGAATCGGCATAGAGCAGATTCCCCCCCAGGTTGTTGATTCCGACACCCAATGCAAAGGCATAATTTTCTGCAAAAAAATAGTCCATCTGCAGTCCGGCCTGCAGATGAAAAATCGAACCATCGGGCTCCACAGTTTCATCATCGGAGTTAAACCATGCGAATTGTGGATCCATATGTACGTTGAATCTTAGAGGTGTCTGGGCATGCAGGGAGATTATGGTGCCCAGCATGATTGATGTAGCCAGTATTCGTTTCATATTTTATACTTTTGTTAATCGCATTAAGAACTCAAATTTAATGATTATGATGAGACCTGTTCAACGGACTGCGCTTTTTCTGGCAGGTATCGCACTGATGGTAACCGGATGCAGGAGCAATCCCCTTGATGTGGATATTTCAGGAGTTGAAGCGAATATTGAGCTGGAGCGATTGGACCGGGATCTATTTGAAATGGACCAGGATACCATGGATAGTGCCATAGGGTCATTGTACAAACGTTATGACGATTTCTTTGATGTTTTCAATGTACATGTGATCAGCATCGGACAGGCCTCTTCCCGCAGGTACGCCTCCTACCTCTCCATGTTTATCAATGATCCCACAAACAGGGAGGTATTCGAATATACCAATCAGATTTTTGCCTCTAATACGGTGGTAGAGGCCGGGCTGACCAATGGATTCAGACATTATCTCTACCACTATCCCGATTCGGTACTACCCAGAGTGGTGGGTTATGTAAGCAGGTTTAACCAGGGACTTTTTACAGTGGACCATTTTGTGGGTATCGGTCTTGATCAATACCTGGGAAGTGAGTGCAGTTTTTATCAGAAATTGGGAGTACCCAAATACCTGGCTCAGAAAAAAGAGCCTGCCAGGGTGCCTGTGGATGTGATGTATGCCTGGGCCACACAGCTCTATCCATACAACGATTCAGTGGACAATGTACTCTCCAGGATGATTTATCATGGGCAGCTGGCCTGGTTTGTGAGTGCTATGTTTCCGCAACTGGAGGAGCAGTTGAATATGGGCTTCACTGATGATCATATGAAGTGGTGCAGGAATAATGAAAAGCAGATGTGGACCCATCTGGTGGAGAAGAAACTGCTCTTTTCCACCGATCCGATGAATATCCGAAAGCTGATGGAGGATGCTCCCTATACACGGTTCTATACCTCGGAATCGCCTGGCCGGGCTGCTGTCTGGCAGGGGTGGCAGATTGTCAATGCTTTTGTGGAGCGATACCCGAAGCTGACCGTTCACCAGGTGATGTCGCAGCGCAACTATCAGGAGTTGCTAAGGTTGTCGAGGTACAATCCGTGATTAATGGTTTTGCTTAGGATGCTGGATGGGTATCATTGCGATTTGAGTGGATCGAATGCCCATAGGTTATACTTAATATTGCCCAGTCCCACATAGAGCTTACCCCGGAGGTTGAAATAGATGAGATCATACAACCAAAAAGAAGGATTCATCCAGGCTTCTTCAGAGCAGTATTTTGTTCAGGATAATTCCCAGTCCAAAATCGCCGACGCCACTCATATGGAACCGCGATTCGCTATAGGTAAACCCTGGACCAATGCTTATATTCCAATACCAGCCAGAATCCGGTAGTAAGGGTAAAGTAATCAGAAGGTGCAATCTCAGCAATTAGTTTGGGTGAGAGGAGACTGATCCTTCCGATCACAGAGGGTGATTCGGGTTCCATCACAAAGGAGTTGTCCTGCGCCTGCAGCGGCCATACGGTCATCAGATAGAATAGTGCGGGTATATGTCGTTTCATTGTTGGGGGTGAGCTACAGTTTGGTTCCGCAGATTTTACAGAACCTGGCATCGCCGTCATGCCGGACATGGCCGCAATTTGTGCAGGAGAGCTGCTGTCTGTTCCGGTCCGATTTGACCGCTCTGCCAATCTCCACTGAAATGATCCCTGTGGGGACCGCAATAATGGAGTAGCCAGTGAGCATGGCCACTGAGGCAAAGATCTTTCCCAGTACCGTGGCCGGGGCAATATCCCCGTAGCCCACCGTGGTGATGGTCACAATGGCCCAGTAGATACTCTGCGGGATGGAGGTAAATCCGTTCTCTTCTCCCTCTATAAGATAGAGCAAAGATCCCAGGATCAGAACCAGGGTAAGCACCGCTCCGAAGAAGACGACGATCTTGCGAATACTTTGTTGAAGTGCCCTGACCAGTATGGCTGCTTCTTTCACATATCTTCCCAGTTTAAAAACCCTGAACATTCTGAGCAATCTGAGTGCACGGATGGTAAGCAGGAAAGTGGTCTGATCAAATATCAGACCCATGTAAGTGGGAAGAATGGCCAGCAGGTCAACAATCCCAAAGAAACTGGTCATATACTTCCATGGACGAGGGGAGGTAAATATCCTGAGCAGGTACTCCAGGGTAAAGACAATGGTGAAGAACCATTCAGTGGTGATAAAAAAATGATTGTGCGCCTCCTGCAGGGTTGATACACTCTCCAGCACCACAACAGTTACACTGAGAATGATCATCCAGAGCAGGAGTACATCAAAAACTCTTCCTGCCCGGGTATCGGTACCAAATATGACGATAAATATTTTGTTCCTGAGATTCACCTCTCTTCAAAGTTATAAAAATAAAAGACCGCCCTTTTGAGGCAGTCTTTCTTTCATGCTTTAACTTCCCGACCCTATTCCGGGCTGATCGCTTCAACGGGACAAACATCTGCGCATGCGCCACAGTCGGTACACAGTTCAGGGTCAATTACATAAATATCTCCTTCGCTGATTGCCTCAACCGGACATTCATCAATACAGGTGCCACATGCAGTA
>DAOWNM010000071.1 GCA_030642565.1 Bacteroidota bacterium
GCCGATGATGGTCTGGTCGACTCCATATTCAATGTGGAGCTGACCCTGAAGATCTCTTTGCCCGATAGCTGGACAGAAGATACAGTTACCGTGGGCCCGGAAGGTGGATTCAACTTTGAAACGGTTCAGCAAAACGAAGCTGGTAGCTTCATTCTCTATAACTGGCTACCTACCAGTGGAGTATCAATCAATGTGCATGATGGAAAACATACGGATACCGGGTTTCCTGAACGAAATGCCCAACCGGCAGATGTGAGCATGACTGCCGCCCCCAATCCCTTTCACAACGAGACCTTTATTACCGTATCGGGAAACAGCAAAGCAGATGGTTATCTGATTGTAAGGGATATACATGGAAGAATTGTGCGGGAAATCAGGGAGTATGCAGGTCATTCCTTCCGTTTGTCACGTGAAGACCTATCTCCCGGGATCTATATTATTCAATTGATCGATTCGGGTAAACAGTTTACATCCCTTAAGCTTATGGCCCGTTAATTCCTGGACCATTTCAATGTTTTACAGTAATTTCTTATAACTTTAAACGAAAGTTAATGTACTTTCATATGAAAGTTACTATATTTGTTGTACTGAACACCACACTCTGATTGTACCATGATCTTTAATATACAGCGATTCTCAACGCACGATGGAGATGGAATTCGTACCCTGATCTTCTATAAAGGGTGTCCGCTACGGTGCCAGTGGTGCAGCAATCCTGAAAGCCAGTCTTTTGGCCATAGTATTCTATACGACAGAAAAAGCTGCAAAAACTTTGGAGATTGTGCTCTTGCAGCGCCTGAAGCCATCAGCCGGTCCGGCAAAAATGGTTTAGAGATCAAACGTGATCTGATTACTAAACCGGAAAAGTTAAGAGATGTATGTGCATCGAGGGCGCTCACACTCTCAGGGGAGTCGAAAAGTGTGGATGAACTGCTGACAGAGATCGAAAAGGACCTCCCCTTCTACCGGAAAGATGGCGGTGTTACACTGTCTGGTGGTGAACCACTTGCACAGGGAAAAGAGCTGGTTCTTCTGTTGCAGCGCTTGCATGAGCGGCGTATCAGCACCAATATGGAAACATCGCTTCATGTGAAGTGGGAGATGGTTGAAAGATCTGTCGGTCTGGTAAAAACCTTTCTGGTCGATCTGAAACATACTGATCCGGTGAAGTTCCGGCACTATATAAAAGGTGATGCCGGGCTGGTGATGGAAAACCTGGAGAAGCTGGCATATTTCGGGGCCAATGTAGTGGTCAGGATACCGGTGATTCCCGGTTTTAACCACACAGAAGAGGAGATTCAGCAGATGGTTGACTTTGTATCTATCATAAAGGAGATCAAAGAAATTCACTTTCTTCCCTATCATACATTTGGGGTGGAAAAGTACAGGATGCTGGGAATGGAGTATATGTTCGATAACACCGTGCAGGTTGAGGAAGAGGAGTTGCTACCCTACATCCAATATGCACAATCGCAAGGATTTACAACGAAGACAGGAGGATAAGATGATAGCCGCAGAACAAGCGAAAGAGATCACAGACCGAATTGCACATTTGAGGGAGAAGGTATTAAGTACCAAACCGACCGTATGCACCGAAAGAGCACGTTTCTATACCGAGGTCTACCGGGATAATGAGGAGCAGCCGGTCATTATCAAGCGTGCACTTGCCCTGCAGAAGACATTAGAGAAGATGACCATTTTCATTGATACAGGCGAACTGATTGTTGGAAACCAGTCGTCCAGTCACCGGGCGGCCCCTATCTTTCCCGAATATGCAGTGGACTGGCTTCCCGAGGAGATGGATGAGCTGGATAAGCGTCCGGGAGATGCCTTCTATATCACCGATGAACATAAAGAGGAGTTGAAGGAGATTGCGAATTGGTGGAAGGGTAAGGTGCTCTGGGACCGTGGCAGGGCGCTAATGACTCAGGAACTGCGCGACCTGCAGGATTCGGCCATCATTAAAGCCACCGGTAACCTTACTTCGGGCGATGCCCATATCGCTGTCGATTTTCAGAAGATCCTTCATGTGGGATTAAGCGGTTATTTCAAGGAGATAGAGCTGTTCCATAAGCGGGTGGACCATTCCGACCGTGAAGGAGTCCGGAAAGACAAGTTCTACAGTGCACTGGCCATCGGGCTGGAATCATTCCAGACCTTCATCCGGCGCTATGGTGATATGGCCATCTACCTGAGTAAAGAGAGCAATGATCCACAGAGGATTAATGAACTGCAGGTTATTGCGGAAAACTGCGATGTGATTGCGGAAAAGCCACCCCGGAACTTCTATCAGGCACTGCAACTGGTCTATTTTGTACAGCTGATTCTTCAGATCGAAAGCAATGGGCATTCGGTCTCCCTGGGAAGGCTTGATCAATACCTCTATCCTTTCTACCAGAAAGATCTGGCGGATGGTAAGCTAACCGGAGAGTTTGCTACAGAGTTACTTGAGAACACATGGATCAAATTGCTGTCTGTTAATAAGATAAGACCCTGGTCACATACCGAGTTTTCGGCCGGGGGACCCCTCTATCAGAATGTGACCATCGGGGGACAAACCACCGACGGGAAAGATGCAGTGAACGAACTCAGTTTCCTGATACTTGATTCGGTAGGGAAAATGAGGCTTACCCAACCCAATCTTTCGGTACGCTTTCACAAAGGGATCAGCGAGGAGTTTATGATGGCCTCAATCAAGGTAATTGAAAAAGGGTTCGGGATGCCCTCCTTTAACAACGATGAGGTGGTGATTCCGGAACTGATCAACCTGGGTGTGGAGCGGGAAGATGCATATAACTACTCGGCCATTGGCTGTATCGAAATTGCAGTTCCGGGCAGATGGGGGTACCGCTGTACCGGTATGAGCTTTCTGAATCTGATGCGGGTGTTCCTGGCCACGCTGTACGATGGGTTCGACAGCCAGTCGGGTAAAACATTCCACAAGGGGATCGGGAACTTCACTGACTTCAGCTCTTATGATGAACTCTTTGAAGCCTGGCAGAACCAGATTCGCTATTATACCCGGAAGACCGTGGAGATCGATACGGCGGTTGATACGGCGCTGGAGGAACATGTGCCCGATATTCTCTGTTCGGCCTTTGTGGAGAGCTGTATATCCCGTGGAAAAACCATCAAAGAGGGTGGTTCCAAGTACGATTTTATCTCTGGCCTCCAGGTTGGTATTGCCAACCTGGGAAATGCACTGGCAGCCATTAAGAAGCTGGTGTATGAGGAGGAAAAGATTGGCAGAGAAGAGCTTCTGGATGCCCTGGAACGAAATTTTGAAGGCAAGGAGGGAGAGAAAATCAGGCAGTTGCTGCTTAACTTTGCGCCCAAATACGGGAATGACGACGACTATGTGGATCTCCTGCTGAAGGATGCATATATGGAGTTTATCAATGAACTGGAGAACTACCATACCACGCGCTACAACAGGGGCCCAATAGGCTGTAAATACTATGCGGGTACCTCCAGTATCTCAGCCAATGTTCCCAGCGGGGCCGTGGTTCCGGCCACTCCCGATGGAAGAAAAGCGTTTACACCTGTGGCCGAAGGAAGTTCTCCCTCTTCGGGAACCGACCTGCTGGGACCCACCGCGGTATTTAAGTCTGTTTCAAAGTTGCCTACTGGCAAGATCATGGGTGGGGTACTGCTGAACCAGAAGCTCTCCCCTTCGGCCATTGCGAAGGATGGGGACAAACATAAGCTGATTTCGGTACTTCGCACCTTCTTTGCCGAACTGAAGGGGTGGCACGTGCAGTACAACATTGTCTCCAGGGAGACCTTGCTGGCGGCTAAAAAGGAGCCGGAAAAATACCGTGACCTGGTGGTGAGAATAGCCGGATATTCTGCTTTTTTTACTACTTTATCTCCCGATACACAGGATGACATCATTGCACGAACCGAACATACACTAAATTTCTGATCCCATGCCAGGAGTACTTTGCGGAGTCGATATCGGGGGCACCAAGTGTTCTATTGCCCTGATTGATGAAGATGGTAAAGTCCTGGATAAAATATACACTTGCGCCCATGTATCAGAGAGTGAGGAGGGTATGGTCAGTATGGTGGCCGGTCATGTGAAAGAGATTCTGCAACGCAACCAGATGAGGCAGTCCGATCTCCCCGCCATCGGTGTGGGGTGCGCGGGTCATATCCGTCACAACGACGGTGTGATCATCACCACCTCCAACCTGGAGGGATTCAACAACTACCCGCTTCGCGATGCCCTGCAGTCCCATTTTGAGGTTCCGGTGATCCTTGACAACGATGCCAATGCGCAGGCTTATGGTGAGTATAAATTCGGCGCCGGACAGGGGTACAATGACATGATATTTGTGACCATCAGTACAGGTATTGGAGCGGGAATCGTGATCAACGGGAAACTCTACCGGGGGATGACCGGTACAGCAGGTGAATTTGGTCATACCATTGTGGAGCCGGATAGCGAGCTTGTCTGCAGCTGCGGGAACCGGGGCTGTCTCATGGCCTGCGCCTGTGGTATGGCACTCCCCTATCTTTTTGAAAAGAAGCTGAAGGAGGGGAAGAAAACAAAACTGAAGATGCCTTCCAACTTCAATATCTCGAAAATCAACGGGCAGACCCTCAAAAAGGGACTTGATATGGATGATCCCCTCTCCAAAGAGGTGATCTCCGACAGCGCCTACTATGTGGGGATCGGACTATACAATCTGTTTCAGACCCTGAATCCGCCTCTGATTGTGCTGGGTGGAGGGTTGACCAACTGGGGGGAGTTTTACCTGGAGCGGATCAAGGAGACCTTCTATGACCTGGCCCGCGATATGTTATTCGATCCCATTGAGATCACTCTTTCTGATATTGTTGGTGATGCCGGAGTGATAGGTGCCGCCGCCCTAACCCTTGAATAATCATGCTGAATGAACGACAGAGCAGAATCCTGGAGATCCTGGGATTAAACAACCGGACCTCGGTGAATGAGCTCTCCCAAAAGCTGGATGTATCCTCTGTGACCATCCGCCAGGATCTGAACCATCTGGAGTCGCAGGGACTTCTGAAAAGGGTCCATGGCGGTGCTGTTCTGAAAGATGGGGATGACCTGGACAACCGCCTGGGGATCAATTATGATAAGAAACTTAAGATTGCCAGGAAAGTGGCCGGTTATGTGAATGACGGGGAGACCATCCTGATTGAATCAGGTTCTGTGAATGCCCTCTTGGCTAGGGAACTGGTGGCAGAGAAACGGGTGACCATCATTACTACCAATCTCTATATCGCCCGCCAGTTCAGGAAGAACAAGAAGGCCGATATTATCTTGTTGGGGGGAATTTACCAACACGAAAGCGAAGCCCTGGTAGGTAAAATGACACGGGCATGCATCGACCAGATCAATATTGATAAGGCCTTTATCGGAATCGACGGCTATACCATGGAAAATGGTTTTATGTTGCGCGATCTCTTCAGGGCAGAGGTCTCCAGCCACATTATTCAGAAGGCCAAAGATGTTTTTATTCTCTCCGACTCCAGTAAATTTGGCAGAACCGAAATGACCAGTATCTGTTGTTTATCGGAGATCCGGCATGTGGCCACTAATGATGATCTGCCACAGGAGTTCAGGGATGCCTTTCAAAAAACCGGGATTGACCTGATTCTGGCTTAGTACCGTCCCATCAGCGAATCATAAGAGATATTCAGCTTCTCATGGAGGTTGCGGATCATTTCAAGGGAGAGCTTCCGTTTCCGGGATAGCACCTCTGATACCCTGCTCTTATAGCCAATAATTTCAGCAAGATCTTTTTGCTTCAATGCCTTCTGTTCCATCATGAACTTGATGGCCTCTATGGGGTCAGGATCATCGATGGGATAGTGTTCATCTTCATACTTCTCTATAACCAACATAAGCACCTCGGCTTCATCCCCTTCAGGAGTCCCTTCTTCAGCATGAAAAATATTTTCCATCCTCATTAGAGCGCGATTATAGTCCTCTTCCGTTTTGATTGGCTTTATGTTCATTATTTTATATTATATGGAGGTTGCTTCTATTTTGTTATAAGCGCTATGTGTTCCGATAAAGCGTATAAAAACCCAACTCTTTAAATAATCTATTTCAACAAGCAACCGGTACTTGTTTCCGCATATATTAAAAACAGCCCGCCTCTCCCCAATGATACTGGCTGCGGAAAAATGCTGCTTTAACTGGTGTGGATCTTTCCATTTTACCCTGGACACCTCCTGGTACCACGTTCTTAGGGGTTGTTCCGAATCCGGATGCTTCTCCCAAAATTCCCTTATGGTTCTTTTTGCAATGATCCTCATTAAGATTTGCTCAAATATACGAAAAAGTTACCAATATGGTAACTTGATTCAATATGTTTTACTTCTTAATGTGACCAGCGGAGATCTATCGTTATCCTAAGCTCGTGCACAACGAAACAGATCCATCACCAGGCATGAACTATCCTGTTGGCAGTGCGAGTGGACCCATTTGATTAGCATGGAACCGCATTTTTGCCCCAGGAAAAATCCCCCTACCAGGAAAAGATAGGTATACCAGTCAAATCCTATCCCGGAAAGAAGCCTGAAGGCAATAATAAAGGGGACCGGTATGTGAACGGCCAGGAACCACTGGGTGGAGAACCGTTTGACATTTGCCCTCCAATACCCGAACGGGATATTCAGGATAAAGACAAGGATGGTAATGATTATAAGTGTTGTCATGGTGCTTTCAGTGTCTGTTTTTTCTCTTCTTCTTGCGGTTTTTCTGAAAGGCCTCTTCCTGCTCCAGCAACGATTGCCAGTCGGTCTCTTCATTCTCTTTAGAGGATTCAATGGTATCCCGGTAAAAGCCTTTGGATATTTCGGTTCTGTAGATCGGTTTTCCCAGCTGCTCTTCAATGGTTGCTAACATCTCTCTCTCCTCTTTGCTGCAAAAGGAGATAGCCTGGCCCTTGTGTGATCCCCGGCCGGTCCGTCCCACCCTGTGCACATAATATTCAGGAGATTCGGGAAGGTCATAATTTACCACGAATTCCACATCGGGGATATCAATCCCTCTTGCACTAACATCCGTAGCTATCAGCACCTTTACCTCTCCTTTATGGAAGAGCTGCATGGTGAGTTGACGTTGCTTCTGTTCCTTGTCACCATGGATGGTTTCTGCTTGAATGTTAACTCTTTCCAGGGCCTTTTTTACCCGTTCAGCCCGGACTTTTGTTCTCACAAATACCAGGATTTTCTGATCCGGATTATTGGTGATTACATTCTCCAGGAAAAAACGCTTGTCGTTCATTTCAATGAAGGCTACTGCGTGATCGATGTTTTTAGCAACAGGATCCTTGGGTGAGATCTGGATGCGGATGGCATCGGTCACCAGGGAGTAAGCGATTTTCTTAATCTTCTCATCAATAGTTGCAGAGAAGAAGAGGGTTTGCCGCTTCCTGGGAAGGTGGCGCATCAGGTCGCGAATATCTTTGATAAATCCAAGATCCAGCATATGGTCGGCTTCATCCAGCACCAGGATCTCCACCCGCTGGAGCTGAAGTGCACCCTGACTCACCAGGTCGAACATCCTACCTGGTGTGGCGATCAGCACATCCACTCCTCTATTCAGCTGTTCAATCTGCGGATCCTGCTCAACCCCTCCGTGAATGGCAAATGATTTGACCCTGGTGTGTTTCCCCAGGACCCGGAAAACGTTATCAGTCTGCAGGGCCAGTTCATGGGTAGGCACCATCACCAGACATTTGACCCCATCTGGGCGACCCTTTATTTTACGTTCCTGTAATATGTGCAGAACCGGAATGGCAAAGGCAGCCGTTTTACCTGTACCAGTATGGGCAATGGCAAGCACATCCTCCCCTCTCAGGATGGGCGGGATTGATTTAAACTGAATATCGGTGGGTTTTTTAAAACCCAGCTTGGAGATGCTGGTCTTAATCCCATCTGCAATAGGGTACTCTTCAAATTTCATTCATACAATATTTGATGCAAAGGTCTCAATATTCCAGACAAACTTCAAATCTTTCCCCTGTTGTTAGCGGAAATGGCTCATAGATGGAATTTGGAATATTTGATTATCTTTGTCGAAATTTCTTAGCCGACTTTTCAATTAGGCAGTTTTCCCCATATTCAGGGACCCCTCTCTTTTTTTTCTGATTCAGCTAAGTTGCACAATACAGCAGCCTTGAGACAGGGCTGTTTAAAATTAATTATATGAGTAATACAACAGTAAACAACAGACAAAGTAATCATTCAAATTCAGGCCGGAAAAGAGTTTATGGCTCAAACCATAGAAACCGAAACAATGCACGTCCGGCAAAAAAAGCATCGACGCTCGATCCTTCTCTCCTGGTGAAAGAAGCCAATCATGCATTAGTAGAAAAAGTTTTTCGCTCAGACCGGCTGGTCAGTGAGCTTCCAATAGATTCGAAATTGAAGCAGACCCTTGCTTCCAAGGGATATGAAAAGCCCACTGAAATTCAAGACAGAACACTGGAGATATTAATGGAGCGCAGGGACCTTTTGGGAATTGCACAAACAGGGACCGGGAAAACCGGGGCATTTCTGATCCCCATTATCGAACAACTGCTTCATAAAAAGGTCAATCCTTATGCACTAATCGTCGTACCTACCCGTGAACTGGCTCTCCAGGTGGAAGAGGAATTTAAAAGCATGACCAAAGGAGTGGGGTTGTACAGTGCCTGTTTTATCGGAGGAACCAACATCAACAGGGATCTGCAGAACCTTCGCAGGAACAGTCATGTGGTTATTGCCACACCTGGCAGGTTGCTGGATTTGACAGATCGCCAGGCCATTGATCTTGGTAAATTTAAAACCCTGGTGCTGGATGAGTTTGACCGCATGCTTGATATGGGTTTCATTCGCGATGTGAACCGGATTCTTGACGGGATGAAACAGCGTAATCACACCATGCTCTTCTCAGCCACGCTGGACAGGTCCCAGCAATCGATGATCAACACAATTCTTAAGAATCCTGTAACTGTGAAGGTGAGCACCGGGAACAGTTCCGGTGATGGTATTGATCAGGAGGTGATCAAGCTGAAACCGGGAGAAGACAAGTTTAAGGTATTACATGAAATGTTGTCTCAGAGTGAATTTAAAAAGGTGCTGCTCTTCGAAGAGACCAAGCACCGGGTGAGCCGTCTTTGCCTGAAGTTAAACAAAGCAGGTATCCAGGCAGATCAGATTCATGGTAACAAGAGCCAGAATGCCAGGCAAAATGCACTGAAGGCATTTAAGCAGGGTCGCGTTCAGGTACTGGTAGCAACCGATGTGGCTTCACGTGGTCTTGATGTATCTGACATATCGCATGTGATCAATTACCAGGTTCCACAGACCCATGACAGTTACATCCACCGCATTGGCCGTACCGGTCGTGCCGGTAAGATTGGAAAGGCCTATACATTCGTGGCCTGACAGCACACATATTAACTATCCAACCAGGTTTTAAATTCACGTACACGCTCGCGTGCGACCACAATTTTCTGATCGTCAATGCCCTCAATATCGATCTTCAGACGGTTGTTGGACCAGGCGATGATCTGGGCGCATGCCTCAATGGAGATAATGTACTTCCGGTTGATCTTAAAGAACCTGCTCCTGTCCAGCATGCTCTCCAACTCCTCTAATGGATAGTCGATGATATAGTTTCTGTGCGCACTGGTATGGAGATAGGTGGTCTTTTCAAAACTGTAAAAAGCAAGGATATCTTCCACCATAATGGTCCTGATCTTCTCCCCCACTTTGACCATGAACCTCGATTTAACCCGCCTGGAACCCTGGCTGGTTCTGAGGTTCAGCAGGCTTTCCAATCCAACGTTTGAGGTGAACTGCCTTGCTTTCTCAATGGCCCTTCTCAGTCGCTCCTCTTCGATGGGTTTCAGAAGGTAATCGATACCATTGGTATTGAAGGCTTCAATGGCATAGGTGTCGTATGCGGTGGTAAAGATGATGGGACACTGAATGTTGACCTTTGAGAAGATCTCAAAGCTGATGCCATCGGCAAGCTGTACATCCGAAAAGATCAGTTCCACAGGTGGCTCCTGATCCAGGTACTCCACCGCCTCCCTTACCGTCTCAAATGTTCCGGTTACCTCCATTTCAGGTGCAACCCGCTCAATCAGCCTTTTCAGGTGATTCACGGCCCTGGTTTCATCTTCCAGAATGATCACCCTCATTGTTCACCCAATTTGATTAC
>DAOWNM010000259.1 GCA_030642565.1 Bacteroidota bacterium
TGGGACCTGGAGTGGATGTCGCTCCTGGAGAGCAACAGTTCGGTAACCCTGGCCATTGAATATGATCACTTCGAGTTGGTTCCCCCTGGAACCTATTTGGCACGCTTCAGGTTTCCGGGATTGGGATACCAGGTTGAGCGGGACCAGCTAGCTCAGCGGCATGGACAGATCTGGCTGGGGGAACTGCAGCTGAATAAAGAAGTGGTAGTAGAATAAGTTTTTTTGCTACTTCATCGCCTTTTTCATCTCTTCAGTTGTGGTGTAGTATTTCACAAGCATGTCGGGTGTTGTTTGATCAGAAGTTTCCTAAAATTAGCCGATAGTTCTGAAACATGATCTTGCCGGTTTGTGGTCAAGGCGCATTGACCAGGCGCACAGATTGGTTTACCAGGTGAGTGATGAGGAAATCCAGATTTATTGCTGCAGATTTCATTACGATCGATACGATATGGCGGGTAGTTAACAGATATATCACTGTCCTTACGGATTTAAATATGTTTAATTCTATGTATCTTGCAACTACCTGGTGCGGTTATGAAAACACATGAAATCATATTGGAGATTAAGAAGCTTCCGGTTCACCTGCGTAAGGTGATTATTCGGGAAGCCGTCTGCTCTGTCCGGGAAGATGAAGGCAATGAAGGTCTCAATCAAGCTGCAGAGAATATGGCGGCTGAGTACAGAACCAATAAGGATCTGACTGCCTTTAGCGAGATCGACCTGGATGATTTCTATGAAACAGGGTGAAATCTGGATAATCAACCTGGATCCGACTGTTGGGTCGGAAATCAAAAAAACAAGGCCGGCAATCGTTGTCAATGACGATGCTCTTGGAAAATTACCTCTTAGAAGCATTGTTCCTGTTACTGATTGGAAAGAGAGATTTGAACTGCCCCCCTGGATGGTAAAGCTTGAACCTTCAGGCCTGAATGGTTTGATCAAAACATCCTCCGCCGATTGTTTTCAGATTAGATCAGTTTCTCAGAGGCGTTTCCTCAAAAGAATCGGAAGAATCTCCTTTAGTCGCATGGATCAAATCCGGTCCGGACTGAAGAAGGTCTTATAAAAATTGCACGGAAAATGCGCTACTCTATAATCGCTCTCCTGCTGATAGCCTTTGCTTCATTGGCATGTCCCCGTTACGGATACAAATAACCCCTGGGGAAACTGCCTGATATACCGGTGAACTTTGGGGCAGTTATTAATACAGCATTTGATGAGTACCGGCCCATCCTGTTCAATAAAGAGGTAGATAATGACAGGGATATGATGATCTTCTCTTCAAACAGAGCCGGCGGCAAAGGTGGATTTGATCTCTATTTTGTTGGAGTAATCAAATAGCCATCGGCCATTTAAGGTCTATGGCTCCATCGCTTTTTTCATCCCTTCAGTGGTGGTGTAATACTTGACGATCATGTTGGGGATTTCCCATTCCGGCAGGGTGCCGGCCGCAAGGTAGTTGAGGAACTTTTCGGTCACCTGTCCGAAGTGTGCCTCGTGACCCACTTTGTAGCTGTCGGGAATCTCCAGTAGCCAGGTGAGCTTCTCTATCTCTTTCAGCACGATACCGGGGTATCTGTCAGTCAGCACCTCTATCGCCTTTTTCAACGAAAGGGTAAACTCTTCCTGTGACTCCACATGGGTGGCTTCAATGTAGAGTTTGGGGGCGTACCATTCGGCTTTACCCTGGCGGATCGTCAGGTTGCAGCGTGTGCCGCGCATCACCGAGTAGTGGGTATCGCCGGAGCCCTTGGGTGCCTGGAAGTTCCAGATCACCGAGACCCTTGCATGCACTCCTTTGAGGGTATAGTTGATCTCCCCGTTGCTGTAAACCTTTAGCAGATTGCCATCCAAGCTGCCGGAGAGATAATTCGGGTAGCTATTGAGGCCCGTCACCTTTTCAAACATGGCAGGAGTGAGATCGGTGGTCCACCGTCTGGCGGAGACGATTTCCACATCGGACTTCTTCAGCGCCACTTCAGGGAAAGCCTCCCATTGTACCAGGTCCACCAGGTGGGTGGTTACATCCACAATGCCTTCTCCCTGCTGTGCTACGTCGAAGAACCAGGGCGGACGTATCAGCGGCTTTCCGGAGACGATCTTGGAGAAGTGGTGTACGCTCTCCTTGGTGATGGCCGGATCGTCGGGACTCCCTATCTGCAGCTCCCCGAAAACCTCCGGAAGCTGTGACAGCTCCTTCTGCAGCAGGGTGGTGATCTCGTGCCGCTCGGTCATGATATCATAGAGCAGCACTCCCTTCTCACCGGCGGTGGCAAAAGCCTCCTCCAGCATAGGGAAGTTGTCGGGCGATATCACCATGGGTTTGTCGGCCAGAACGTGGATCCCGGACCGGATGGCCCTCAGGATATATTCGCTCTTTTTGGCGTTGTTGCCCGAAACCACCATCACATTGCCTGGTCTCTCGGACAGCATCTTCTCCAGGAAATCGTCTCCCCGGTAGACTTTTTCCTCCCAGGAGGTTGGATTGTCTGACCTTGAATTGTAACCGGCGATCCGTTTGAGGTAGCTCTCTACCTCTGGTCCGTCGGGTGCATAGACATGCACCACCGGATCCACAGATTCGTACATGGTTTTCTGAACAAGGGAAGCATGAAAATGTCCCGGGTCCAGGTTCATCAGTTTCACTTTTCCTTCAACAGGGGTAAACATGGGTGTTGATGCTTTTGGGGTGGTCTCTTGTTTTTGTGGCCAGGTGCAGGAGGCAAGCAAAAGGAGGAGTGCCATTCCGGCTGCCATATGATGTTTTATCATTGGGAAGATTCTTTCTGGTCAACGGTATAGGCTATTATTAGCTGCCAGCCGTTTATTGTTGTTATATAACTAAAGATAGGGAATATGGTGATATGAATCAAATAGACCTCTTTGGAGGGAGTACTCAGAAGATTTCAGTTCATGTTCTTCTTTGTTAAGAAAGCTAAAGGTTCCCTTTGATTTCTCTGAGTTGTAGGCTGGGCTTTGGGTCCAAGGGTTCAACAAGTGATAAGCAATAAAAAATGGGGACACTTTCTCAGGGTTTTGCTCAACTGAGTAGTATATGAAAACCGGGTTGTCCATTTCGGAAAATCTGGAAGTCACAACCTTGTGAGTTTTTCCTAATGTGTGACTTCTAACTTCATTCGCACATGCTCAGTTGTTATTATAATAGATTGTATAACAGTGTTATACGAGGAGGGGGAAGATGCGTAATCATTATTCATAAGTCACCACCCTGTGAAGAAGTCACTACCCTGTGATTTGCAAAAAGAACAAAAATGGGGTAGGTAGGAGGCCTGAAAGTGATACCGCATGTGTTCCGATGCAGCTCAAAAATGGTGTCCAATGGCGTAAATTCTTGACTTGTATAGACAAATGATTCTTGGTATAATATAAAATTTTTGGAAAATGAAGACAATAATAAGAAGACTACTTCTATTTGGAAATGTGCCAATTATACGAAATTTCAATTGGCCTGAAATGAATCCGGGTAATTATTATGTTAGTGATACATTAAAACTTAAAATAGATGACGAAAGATGTCATTTTGAATCAAGAATATATTTTACAATCAAATAGTGTATAGTCAGTTCCACATCATTATAGTACATAGTTAGTGCCATAGGGGTAACGCTGGGGCCGTTTCACCATAGCATTGGCGCTGTCGTTATCATTGAATCGTTCATGTCGGGGATCCCAGTGGAGCTTACCATCGATCTTCATGGCAATGTGGCTCACCAGGCAGGCGGAGCAGGAGCGGTGTCCCACTTCGGCAGGTGCCACCGGGTTTCTGCGGGAACGTATGGCATTGAGCCAGTCGAGGTGCTGCTCGGGCGCTTTGTAGAGGTGGATTCTGTTGGGACCTGTCAGCGGTTCCAGGATCTTCGGATTGCTTGCATCCAGGGCTTTCAGCTCTGCATCAGGTTTGGCGGGGTCGGAAGAGGTGACCGCCACGTTGCCACGGCTCACAAAGATCCAGCCTTCACTTCCATAAAACTTTACCCCGTTGGGGAAGGCGCCGCTGATCTGCATATTCACCCCGTTGGCATAACGGGCATGCACCATGAAATCGCCATGCACGTTCCAGAGTCCGGAGCTGGGGAAA
>DAOWNM010000241.1 GCA_030642565.1 Bacteroidota bacterium
CGATAAAGCGTTGCGAGAACAGGTGCTGCAGGGAAAAGCCTGCTGGACCGGCGATGGACGCTATGTCAACTCTGCCTCGGAAGAGACCGGGCTGGATATCAACGGACTCTCCAAAGAGGAGGGAATTGCAAAGACCATACAGTGGCTACACCAGAATAGACTGGGTGCGGAAGCCATCAATTACAAAATCAGGGACTGGCTCTTCAGCCGACAGCGTTACTGGGGAGAGCCCTTCCCGGTAATCCATTGGCAAGATGGAGAGATCTCATTGCTGGAGGACTCTCAGCTACCCCTGCTACTCCCCGAACTGGAGAAATATGAGCCGGGTAGCCATGGTGAATCGCCGCTGGCCAATGCCACTGAATGGCTCCATGTGACCGACTCCAAAGGCCGCAAAGGCAGGCGTGAAACTAATACCATGCCGCAGTGGGCCGGATCGTGTTGGTACTATCTCAGATACATAGACCCCAAAAATGATGAGGAGCTCTTCTCCAAAGCAAAGGAGAACTACTGGCTACCGGTGGATCTCTATGTGGGGGGTGCCGAACATGCGGTACTTCACTTGCTCTACAGCCGGTTCTGGCATAAAGTACTGTTCGATTTGGATATTGTCTCTACCGATGAACCCTACATCAAACTGTTTAACCAGGGGATGATTCTCGCCTTTGCCTATGAAACAGAGGCCGGAGCCAAGGTGACCAGCGATCTGGTAGAGGAGAGAGATGGACACTATTTCCATACCGGTACCGGTGAACCGCTAAAACAAATTGTGGCCAAAATGTCCAAATCATTGAAAAATGTGGTTAATCCGGACGATGTAGTCTCCAGTTATGGAGCCGACTCACTTCGCCTCTATGAGATGTTCCTGGGTCCGCTCGATGCAGTAAAACCATGGGTCGAAAATGGGGTAAAGGGGGTTTACAATTTCCTGAACCGGGTTTTTAAATTCTTTGCCGACCAGACTCATTACCACGAGGGTGAGGAGGACCGGGAGGTATTAAAGTTGCTTCACGCCACCATCAAGAAGGTGGGAGCTGATGTGGAGGCGCTTCATTTCAATACTGCTATCTCTCAGATGATGATCTTTGCCAATCTCGCCATAAAAAAGGGGAAAGTAACCCGTCATACAGCGGAAGCTTTTATCAGGGTGCTGGGTCCCTTTGCACCCCACCTGGCAGAGGAGGTATGGAGCATCCTGGGCAACAATGGATCCATTGCTGAAACCACCTGGCCCCAGTTTGATGAATCGATGCTCCAGGAGGACATCCACGAATACCCTGTAATGATTAATGGTAAGCTCAGGTTTAAGATCCGGCTTCCACTGAATATGGCAGCAGAGGAGATCAAAGAGCAGGTCCTGGCTCATGAAACCGCACAGAAGTGGACCGGAGGAGACAATCCCAAACGATTTATCCATGTTCCTAAAAAGATCATCAATATTGTGCTATGAGAAAGCAACAGGGAATCCAGATTATCAGTTTGCCTCTTCTGATAGGAATTATTGTGGCTGCAATCTTTATACAGGCTTGCAATACTCATCCATCCACGACAGCAGCATCGACAACAACCAAATCCATTGAGCCAGATACAACTGTTCAGGCAAAAGATATCTACGGGGTTCCCCTGGATCTCTATAGCATTGAAACGGGAGAGGTGCGCCGCAATCAGACCCTGTCCGATCTCCTGTTGCCTCGTGGTCTGACCCTGCAGGAGATATACAAAATCTCCCTGCTGCCCGACACTCTGATCAACGAGCGAAAAATAAAGCCAGGTAACCGTTACCTGTTTTACACCAGGATCGATAGCCTTATAGAAGTTCCCCGGTATGCTGAAACCGTTTTTGTCTATGAAAAGGATCCCTTACATTATGTGGTCATCAGTATTGATGCCGATTCCATATGGGCAAAAAATGAACGAAAGCCTGTTGACACGAGGCTCCAGTCTGCCTCAGGAACCATTGAAACATCTCTATGGGAATCGATGCAGGCAACCGATGCCAATCCCATGCTGGCGGTGGAGTTAAGCGAGATCTTTGCGTGGACCATCGACTTTTTCGGAATACAACAGGGCGACATGTACAAGGTGATCTATGAAGAGTCCTATGTGGATTCACAATCCATTGGTATCAACAAAATCGTCGGGGCGTGGTTCTACCATAATGAGACCGATTTCTGGGCTATTCCCTTTGTGCAGGACAGTATCAGGAGCTTCTTCGATGATAAGGGCAACAGTTTGCGAAAAGCGTTTCTGAAGGCACCCCTCAGGTTTTCCAGGATCAGCTCAGGGTTTTCCCACTCCAGGTATCACCCGGTACTAAAAATCAGGCGTCCGCACCATGGGGTCGACTATGCAGCCCCCTCAGGCACCCCGGTACATACAGTTGGTGACGGCGTCATAACAAAGGTAGGTTATCAGAAAGGGGGTGGTGGCAATTATGTGAAAATCAAACACAATAGTGTCTATTCAACCACCTACATGCATCTTCGTGGTTACGGGAAGGGCATCAGACAGGGTGTTTACGTAAAGCAGGGTGATGTGATCGGGTATGTGGGCAGCACCGGCCTGGCCACCGGTCCGCACCTCGACTTCAGGTTTTATAGGAATGGCAGCGCGGTCAATCCACTGAAAGTGGAGGCTCCTCCTGTTGAGCCTGTACATGAAGATAACCGGCAGGCATACGGAATTATTCGTGCCTTCACCATTGGCTCTTTAAAGCTCCTTTAATAAGTTTTCAATCACCACGGGGAAATGGACATACTCCAGTTCATGAATCCTTCCTGCGAGAGTGGCCGGCGTATCGTCAGGTTCTACAGCACAGTGCGCTTGAAAAATGATATCTCCTTCGTCATACTCCCGGTTCACATAGTGAATGCTAATACCTGATTCCTTCTCTCCCGCATCTATCACTGCCTGGTGAACATGGTTCCCGTACATCCCCTTTCCTCCATGTTTCGGAAGCAGTGCAGGATGGATGTTAACAATCTTATTTTCATATGATTCTAATAAAATGTCGGGTACTAACCATAAGAAACCGGCCAACACAATAAAATCGATGTCCCGTTCGAAAAGCAGTTCAATCACTTCATTTGAGTCATAAAATTGTTCCCTGGTAAATACAATCGACTCAATTCCAAGAGATTGGACTCGTTCAATAACTCCTGCTTCCGAACGATTAGTAAGTACAATCCGAATTCTGCCTAACTGGCTCGTTCGAAAAAAACGAATTAAATTCTCAGTGTTTGTCCCTGATCCGGAGGCAAATATGGCTATGTTCTTCATTTTTTTTTGAAAATAGTCGAATTTTGCATTTCTTTGCAGCGTTAAAAATAACTAATATTATTCATTAAAATTTTACAGTCATGTCTGACATTGCATCAAGAGTAAAAGCAATCATCGTAGACAAATTAGGTGTTGATGAGAATGAAGTAACTCCGGAAGCCAGTTTCACTAACGACCTGGGAGCTGATTCTCTTGACACAGTTGAACTGATCATGGAATTCGAAAAAGAGTTCAATATGGGTATTCCCGATGACCAGGTTGAAAGCATTTCCACTGTTGGAGACGCTATTAAATATATTGAAGAGAACGCCGAGTAAGCGTAGTTTTTCGTTCAAAAGCTTATTGGTATGAGACGGGTTGTTGTTACAGGATTAGGGGCATTTACCCCCTTGGGAAAGAATGTACAGGACTTCTGGAACGCACTTATAAAAGGTGAAAGCGGAAGTGACTGGATTACCCGTTTCGATACTGAGAAGTTCAAGACTAAATTTGCCTGTGAGGTTAAGGATTACAACCCACAGGACTATTTTGACCGGAAAGAGGCCCGCAAACTGGATCTTTATGCCCAGTTTGCGATGATCGCTGCTCACGAGGCTTACCTTGATGCAGGGCTTGATACAGCAGAGCATGACAAGGATAGGGCTGGTATTATATGGGCATCCGGGATCGGGGGTATAGATACCTTTACAAAAGAGATTGCGAGCTACCTGGAGGGTGGAAGAGTTCCCAGGTTCAGCCCTTTCTTTATTCCCAAAATGATCTCTGATATAGCAGCAGGGCACCTCTCCATGAAATATGGTTACAGAGGTCCAAATTATGCCACTGTATCAGCATGTGCCTCATCCACCAATGCCATTATTGATGCTTTCAACCTGATTCGCCTTGATATGGCGGACCTGTTCATCACAGGAGGATCTGAAGCTCCTATCAATGAAGCCGGAGTAGGGGGCTTTAATTCCATGCAGGCGATCTCCACCAACAATGAAGAGTACAAATCAGCCTCCCGCCCATTTGATGCAACCCGTGATGGTTTTGTTATAGGTGAAGGTGGGGCCGGACTGATCCTTGAGGAGTTGGAACATGCCAAAAAGCGGGGTGCCAGAATCTATGCTGAACTGATCGGTGGCGGAATGTCGGCCGATGCATACCACCTGACTGCACCCCA
>DAOWNM010000187.1 GCA_030642565.1 Bacteroidota bacterium
CAGAAAAGTACATGCACCCGGTGCCACCTGGCCGGAAATATCACAGGGGATGATCGAGGTGGGGATCCTCGATATGGAGATCTATATCATGGGGTCACGACTGTTTATGATCATGGATACGGTACCTGAATTTGATCATGATCGTGACATGGCCAAGCTGGCCGGAAAGCCCCGCCAGTCGGAGTGGGAGGCTTTTGTTTCCAGATTTCAGAAGTCAACTTCCGAAGCCACGGCCGATGAGAAGTGGCAGCTGATGGAACGGATCTACAAGCTGGAGAGAAAGTGATGATTATCGATGCGCATCACCATCTCTGGAACTACAACCAGGAGGAGTATGGGTGGATGGATGATTCCATGTCTGTTCTGAAGCGCGATTACCTTCCTGTTGAACTGGAGAGAGCAAAAATATTATATCAGAATGCCATAGATTGTTACCAACTAAAAAATGAAAACTAATGGAGAAGCGTAAGTTCAAGGTACTCGAAAAACAGTATCTGGTTCCCTTTGTACTGATCACATCCTGTTTTGCCTTCTGGGGATTTGCCAATGACATTACCAACCCCATGGTAAAGGCCTTCTCAAAAATATTCCTGATGAATACCGTGCAGGGGTCGCTGGTGCAGGTGGCTTTTTACGGGGGCTATTTTGCCATGGCCTTCCCGGCAGCCATTTTCATCAGGCGGTTTACTTACAAGGCAGGGATCCTGGTGGGACTCGGATTGTATGCCACCGGGGCGCTGCTGTTTATCCCGGCCAGTGCCATCGGACTCTATGCGCCATTCCTGATTGCTTATTTTATATTGACGTGCGGACTCTCCTTTCTGGAGACCAGTTCCAATCCCTATATCCTCTCTATGGGTGCGGAAGAGAGTTCCACCCAGCGGCTCAACCTGGCTCAATCTTTCAATCCCATCGGCTCCATTACAGGGATGTTTGTGGCCAAGACTTTTATTCAGGCGCGTCTCGATCCGCGCGACACGGCCCAGCGGGAATTGTTGAGCCCCGAGGAGTTTGAAGCGGTGAAGATAAGCGATCTGGATATACTCAGCTCACCCTATATCATTATCGGGATTGTGATCATCATGATGTTTATCCTGATCGCCGCGGTGCGAATGCCGAAGAATGCAGACTCTAACCACTCTATCAACTTCATACCCACACTAAAACGGATCTTCTCCATTCCCCGCTACCGGGAAGGGGTGGTGGCACAGTTCTTCTATGTGGGGGCACAGATTATGTGCTGGACATTTATCGTTCACTATGGTACCAGGTATTTTATGAGCCAGGGAATGGGTGAACAGGAGGCCGAGGTGCTGTCTCAGCAGTACAACATTGTGGCTATGGCTATATTCATTGTAGGTAGGTTTGTCAGTACTTTCCTGATGCGATATGTGAGGCCCGGCCGCCTGCTGATGTTTTTTGCCATTGGAGGATTTGCCCTGGTTTCCGGGGTGATCCTGATCCAGGGGATATTTGGTCTTTACTGTCTGGTAGGGGTTTCTGTCTGTATGTCGCTGATGTTCCCCACCATTTACGGTATCGCCCTCAGGGGACTGGGAGAAGATGCCAAGTTTGGTGCAGCCGGACTGATCATGGCGATCCTGGGAGGATCGGTGATGCCACCACTTCAGGGTGCCATTATAAAGCAGGGAACGATTATGTCGATGCCCGCAGAGAATATCTCCTTTATCATCCCGCTGATCTGCTTCATGGTGGTGGCCCTGTACGGTTACCGGACCAGGACCTTCGCGCACTAAGAATGAAAATGAGAGATAGAATGAAACTCACAGTAAAGAGACCGTTGGGAAAAATTGCCTTTCAGACCCTAAAAAATAAACTAACTATTAGCCATGAGCAAAATTATTAGTGTACTATTGATAACAGCCCTGCTCTTCTCCTGTAGCAGTGAAAAGGAACCATCCAATATCCTCTTTATCTTTGCCGACGACCAGTGTTACAATACCATCAGGGAACTGGGAAACCAGGAGGCATATACACCCAACCTTGATGAACTTGCTCGGCAGGGAATGGTCTTTACAACTGCCTACAATATGGGAGGGTGGCACGGAGCCGTCTGTGTGGCCTCCCGCACTATGATCAATACCGGCAGGTTCCTCTGGAGGGCCAATGCGCTGGAGAGCGAACTGGATACGCTGGCTGCCCGTGGCCAGCTGTGGAGCAAAGAGATGGAGCGTTTGGGCTACGATACCTATATGACAGGGAAGTGGCATGTGAATATTAAACCGAATGAGATCTTTCAGCATGTTGGCTCTGTAAGGGGTGGCATGCCGGGACAGGTCCCGGAGATGTACGACAGGCCGTTGGATGAAGATGATTGGGAGTGGACCCCCTGGGATACTACTTTCGGAGGATTCTGGGAGGGAGGAACTCACTGGAGTGAGGTGGTGGCCAATGAAACTTTAGGGTTTCTGGATGAGGCTTCGGTATCTGACCATCCATTCTTTATGTACGTGGCCTTCAATGCACCCCACGATCCGCGGCAGTCGCCCAAAGAGTATATTGATATGTATCCTCTGGAAAACATCTCACTTCCGGGTAACTTTCTTCCCGAGTATCCATACAAAGATGAGATCGGATGTGCTGCCAGCCTGAGGGATGAGAAGCTGGCGCCCTTTCCACGCACCGAATATTCGGTGAAGGTACACCGGCAGGAGTACTATGCCATCATCTCCCATCTGGACGCACAGATCGGGAGGATTCTTGCCCATCTGGAGGAGACCGGACAGGCCGATAATACCTATATCTTCTTTTCGGCCGACCATGGACTGTCGGTGGGTCAGCACGGGTTGATGGGCAAGCAGAACATGTACGACCACAGCATGCGGCCACCCCTGATGGTGGCGGGCCCTGGTGTTCCCACAGGGAGACGGGAGAAGATGGAGGTCTACCTGCAGGATATCATGCCTACTGCTATTGAGTATGCCGGCGGAGAGGTGCCCGAATGGGTGGAATTCAACAGTCTGAAGCCCATTATTGAGGGTGAGAACAGGGTTCAATACCCGGAGATTTATGGTGCCTATATGGACCTTCAGCGAATGATCAGAGTGAACGATTACAAACTGATCGTCTATCCGAAGGCTGAGGTGATCAAGCTGTTTGACCTGGTCAGTGATCCCTCTGAGATGCACAACCTGGCAGCAGCAACTTCGCAGCAGGAGCGTATTCGTTCCATGTTTGGGAAGCTGGAGGAGCTGCAGGTGGAGATGGAGGATACCCTCGATCTGTCAAATTATAAATTTAATCTGTAGAGGGCTCAGTTTGAAATCGTATTTTTGAGTTTTTGGAAATGTTATAAAATAAAAGCCAGATATAATGGAACTTAAGAAAGATGCAAAATATGCAATAATCATCCCCACAAGCATGGGAATACGAATCACCCCGGTCAACGCTCAGCCCGTTCACAGCAGCGATATGTTCAGGATGGATGCCACCAGTGCTGAGTCCAATGTGGGGAGCACCGCCTCCTATCTGGGGTTGCCTGTGAAGATACTTACTACCTTTGTGAAGGGTAGTCCCATCGCCAGACTGATTAAGGACAACCTGGCGGGTAGACATATGGATTATGAGGGTCCTGAGGTGGAGCAGGGGAGTCCGTGGGGATACCGTCACCAGATCAATATTGCTGATGCAGGTTATGGATCGCGCGGACCCAGGGTGCAGAATGACCGGGCCGGTGAGGTGGGACGAACTCTGAATGTGAAGGACTTTGACCTGGAGCGTATTTTTGGCGAAGAGGGAACCCAGATCGTGCACCTTTCCGGATTGATCGCTGCGTTGTCATCTGCAACCAGTCAGTTCTGCCTGGAGATAGCCAGGGCAGCTAAAAAGCATGGTACCCGCATCTCCTTTGACCTGAACCACCGGGCCTCTTTCTGGTTGGGCAGGGAGCAGGAACTCCACGATATTTTTGCAGAGATTGCATCCCTATCCGATATTCTAATAGGTAATGAGGAGGACTTCCAGCTCTGCCTGGGCGTTGAGGGGCCTGATGCCGGAGGGAAGGATCTTACTGCGAAGATCGACGGATTTAAAGGGATGATCAACAGGGTAAAAGAGGCCTTCCCCCATACAGAGGTGTTTGCCACCACTCTCCGTCAGGTAATCAGTACCAACCAGCATATGTGGGGAGGAATCATTTTGGAGAATGACAACTGGCACGTGGTGGAGCCACGCGATATCTATGTATATGACCGTATAGGTGGAGGTGATGGCTTTGTAGGTGGAATGCTCTACGCCATTCTGAAGGGTTGGGAACCCGAAAAGTGGATCCGGTTCGGATGGGCCAGCGGGGCACTTGTTGCCACACTGGAGAGCGACTATGCCCAGCCTGCCGATGAGGAGCAGATATGGAGCATCTGGCAGGGAAATGCCAGGGTGAAACGTTAGCATTGTAAGTAAACCTTAAAACATATACAAAATGGAACAGACAAACGACAGACGATCTTTTATTAAAAAAGCAGCCATTGGGACAGCCGGTTTGGCCATGGGGATGCACGCGAAAAGTTATGCCAGGATTCTTGGTTCAAACGACCGGGTGAATGTGGGGATTCTTGGATACTCAGGCCGGGCAAGAGGAGCGTTAATTCCAGCTTTTTATAAAAGCAGCAAACAACTGAATTTCGAGATTACCGGAGTATGCGATTTGTGGAACCTGCGCAGAGAAGAGGGTGTCGCGAGCATACAAGCGTTATCGGACAACAAGAATATTGATGCGTATCGCAATACCGATGAGATGTATGCGCACAACAAGGTTGATGCGTTAATTATCTCAACAGCTGATTTTCAACATGCATTACTGGCAGCTGAAGCGGCTGAACACAAAAAGGATGTCTATTGTGAGAAGCCATTTGCAGAGACCATGGAAGACAACAGGGCAGCCCTGAAGTCAGTTAAAGAATCGGGTATCATTCTTCAGGTGGGGTCTCAGCGAAGAAGTGGAGCCAATTACCATGCTGCGAATCAATTCATCAAATCCGGGAAATTCGGAGATATTACAATGGTGGAGATGAGCTGGAATGTGAATCAACCCGGCAGGTGGCGGCGTCCCGATGAAGTTGCAGGTATCAAGGAGAGTGATACGGATTGGAAACGATACCTGATGAACAGGCCCTATGAAGCATGGGATCCCAGGAAATATCTCGAATACAGGCTCTTCTGGCCCTACTCTTCAGGGATTCCGGGACAGTGGATGGCGCACCAGATTGATACGGTTCACTGGTTTACGGATTTGCCACACCCAAGAAGTGTAGCGGCAAATGGTGGTATCTACCTATGGAAAGATGGCCGTAAAAATTTTGATACCATGACGGCAGTATTTGATTATGGCCCGCTGGACGATCCTGCTAAAGGTTTTCAGTGCGTCTATTCATCCAGGTTTACCAATTCTGCCGGAGGGATCAAAGAGATCTACTACTCCAATGGCGGTGAGCTAAATCTTAAAACCAACATGGTCACACCAAACGGGGGCTTACAGGAGAAATATGCAAGTGCCATGGGTATGAAGCCAAATCTGCTCGAAGAGTTTTCATTGGCTGACAGTGATGTGAAAGTGGTTACCAGTGCCAATACGGGAGCTGATAACACAACCTCGCTACATATGCTGAACTGGATGGAGTCTGTTAGAAGCCGGAAAGAGGCC
>DAOWNM010000061.1 GCA_030642565.1 Bacteroidota bacterium
AGTCACCAACCTGTGAAGAGGTCACGACCCTGTGACTTGCAAAAAAACCGAAAATGGGGTAGGTAGGAGGCCTGAAAGTGACAACGCGTGTGTTCCGATACAGCTCAAAAATGGTCCAAAGAATGGCATGGAATGATACAGGCCTGTTTCAGGAGAACATAGAAAAATTAACTCCCCCGTATTTGCGGTGCTGGAGAAAACGGGGATGTGCTGTAAATGAGTAGTTGCCCGGGTGCTCCAGTATAAGAAGCCCCTGTTTGTTTAGAATCTCGGTGGTCAATACAAGGTCGGGGAGTTCAGCCAGACCCGGGTGGTCGTAGGGTGGATCTGCAAAAATGATATCGAACGATTGGATTGGCCTCTTGAGGAACCTGAAAACATCTGCCCTGATCACAGTCACCTGTTCAATCTGCATTGACCTGCAGGTCTCCTGAATAAATCTGAAATGGGCTGGTGCCATTTCAACGGCAACCACCGAACGCGCACCCCTGGAGGCAAATTCATAGGCAATACTGCCGGTACCTGAGAAAAGGTCCAGTACATCCATCTCTTCAATATTGTACTTGTGGATAAGGATATTAAAGAGGTTCTCCTTTGCGAAATCTGTGGTGGGCCGGGCTTTGAAATTTTTCGGTGGATGGATTCGCTTTCCCCTGAATATGCCGCTGATTATACGCACTTGCTACCTTCTGAAAGGATCATGAAACGAAGAATCTCCTCCCTGGTTAAATGCTCCAGGTAGTAAGGAGTATTGACCACATTTCTAATATATTTTCCGAGGAGTTCATAAAGTTTATGTTCTTCATGTATTATACCTGAAAGATAGACCGGGATCGATTCACGGTCAAGTTTAAGTTGCTTCATTGTATTCAGGGTATGATAGATAAAATCGGAAGGGTCATTCAGGGAATAGCGGTTTATTAATTGGATTCGGTCTCCGGTAATTACCAGTATATCAAGTGAGTGAGATTGCACTTCAGCCATAACGACGCCTCGCTGGTGATCACTTGATTTGACCTGGTCAGAGAGGGATGTAAGACATTCAGCAGTATGAAGAATTTTCACATCCCCGTCAAACCTGCTGCCCAGTTCAATGATCTTTTCCGGGACAGCATATAGCAGATGGAATTTCCGGTTTTTAATGGAGCGGTCAAATACCTGGTCAGATTCATCCAGCGAGCAGACCTTTTCAAGGATCTCCCGGTTTCTATCAACGTTGAAAAACTGCTTGGGGAGCAGTGTCACTGCCATGGAATCTGTAATCAGTACAGTTTCCCCTTCAAAAGAGAGAAGTCCTGCTTCATTCAGTATACGGCCACATTCTGCAGCCAGTTCTTCCGCGGAATAAGAGGGTTCTAAAGTGTATTGTTTCAGATAAACAGGGGTATAACTGGCATCCGATATCAAAACAGAAAATCCATCCGGAGTAAACCGGATGGATTGATGGCCTTTTAGCCGAATATCTTGCGTAATACTATTCGATATTACACTATCTGCCTGCATCAGTGCCAGAGAGGCTACTCCCAATTGCCTGTGAGGGTTCCTTCTTCCATGGATCCGAATTTCACACCTTCAAATCCAACGATCTTCATCCGCTCGTCTTTGTAATTTACGATGAGCTGCCTGTCCATCCCGTTAAGCAAGTCGTCATAGAGCGTATATACTTCAACCACCTGTACCGTCAGGTTCGAACTGGTGAGCAATTTACCAGAAGTCATTGTGAACGTAATACCATTAGTAAAAGGAACGTACCGTAAAGAGTCTGTAGCGAATCCTTGTTGGTAGAGGGAATCCAGCACAGGAACATAGGTGTTTTCACGGCTGATTACTCCCTCCTTCAGAGCTTTCTCTCTTGCCTTCTCAAAACCCATTTCATCAAGCCAATCTTCCGGTATGTCACCAATCGCCTTAACTACGGTAAATGACCCAGTATCAATAAAAGCGATCAAAGTATCAAAACTACTGGTATAACTTCTATAGACATCTTTGTATGCTTTTTGTGCTTCCCTGATGTCAATCAGCCTGTCTATAGTGGCCTTCTCTCTCGTTTTAACTTCCTGGTTAAACCTGATCGGTTCCATGATGCTATCAACAATCAGATACCCTAAAACGATAATGATTAAGACGAACAGAATCTGGATTACTCTTCTCATGGGGTATTCTTTTAGCGTTTGCGCACAAATTTAGCAAAAAAAATAAATTATATATTTTTATTGTATAATAATTCAAAGTGATGCTGAGAAATTTCATTAGTGACAGATTGTTAGAAAATCTTGAGTTTCAACCCACTTCGGGACAGGAGAATCTGATTCGTGAACTTGGGATCTTCCTGGCATCCGGTGATACCCAGGAGATAATGCTTTTGAAGGGGTATGCCGGCACGGGAAAAACCACCCTTGTGAAAAGCCTGGTAAAAACAATGAACTCCTTAAAACAGAAGAGTGTTCTGCTGGCTCCCACCGGAAGAGCAGCTAAAGTGCTGACTGCCTATTCGGGCAACCCTGCCTGGACCATTCACAAGAAGATTTACAGGCAGAAGTCGGGGAGAGACGGAATGGGAGAGTTTGTGCTGGATCGTAACCTTCATAAGCAGACCTGTTTTATTGTGGATGAAGCTTCCATGATTGGTGACCGTTCTCCGGATACTTTTTTTGGATCGGGCGATCTGCTCCGGGACTTGGTGGATTATGTAGAGGCAGGATCGCAGTGCAGGCTGGTATTGGTAGGCGATACGGCGCAGTTGCCACCTGTGGGACTGGATATGAGTCCGGCGCTGAATCCTGAGCGGCTGGAGAGTTTCGGGTACAGGGTCAGGGAGATTGAACTGACCGATGTGGTCAGACAGGCAGAGGATTCGGGCATCCTGCACAATGCCACCTTAATCAGGAACCTGATTACCGAGCGTATTGAGGATTATCCGCGGTTCAATTTTGAATCCTTTCCTGACATCTCCATGATCACCGGAGACGAGCTGTTGGAGACTCTCTCTTCGAGCTATGACCGTTATGGTACCTCCGATACCATTGTGGTGACACGCTCCAACAAAAGGGCTAATAAGTTCAATGCTGGAATCAGGAACCAGATATTGTGGCGCGAAGAGCAGTTATCTCCCGGGGATCTCCTGATGGTGGTAAAAAACAACTATTTCTGGAAAGATGATGAGAACTACATCGATTTTATTGCCAATGGAGATATCATCAGGGTTGAGAAGGTGGTTTCCAACGAAGAGGTCCATGGACATACGTTTGCCAATATTATAATCACATTGCCCGATTACCAGGATATAGAGATGGAGGTGAAGGTGCTCCTGGATGTGATCGACCTGGATGCACCATCCCTGAACTATGATCAGCAGAAAGCGCTTCATCTTTCTGTGGCAGAGGACTATCCGGGCGAGTCAAGCCGAAAAAAGGTGGCCGAAAAGATATCCACGGATCCCTATTATAACGCCTTGCAGGTAAAATTTGCTTATGCAGTAACCTGTCACAAGGCACAGGGCGGACAGTGGAAATCGGTTTTTCTCGACCAGGGCTATTTTACCGAAGAGATGCTTTCGCTCGATTATCTTCGCTGGTTGTATACTGCTTTTACCCGGGCCTCTGAAATGCTCTATCTGGTGAACTTCGCCAAACAGTTTACTCCCCGATAATCTTCACCAGGGCGCGCTTGCGGCGCTTGCCATCAAACTCCCCGTAAAAGATCTGTTCCCAGGGGCCAAAATCGAGGCGTCCCTTGGTGATGGCGACCACTACTTCGCGGCCCATAAGGGTGCGCTTGATATGGGCATCTGCATTGTCCTCAAAACCATTATGCCTGTACTGGTCGTAAGGCTTTTCCGGGGCCAGTTTCTCCAGCCAAACCTCGAAATCGTGATGCAATCCCGATTCATCGTCGTTAATAAATACAGATGAGGTAATGTGCATGGCATTTACAAGGCATAGTCCCTCCTGGACACCACTCTCCTTTAAGCAGATATCAACTTCAGGGGTAATATTGACCAGTTCCCGCCGTTGACGGATCTCGAACCAGAGTTCTTTTCGATACGATTTCATTGGTTGCGATTTGGTTTAGTTTATTCTCTCGAAAGCTAATCATATAAGCTTCAGTTCCCGTTTTATGTTCAGTATCTTCTCCTCCAGTCTCCCTTTTACCATCTTATAATCCTCCCTCTTCTCCAGTCTATCGAAGACGCTAAAATAGAATTTGATCTTGGGTTCTGTACCAGAAGGCCTTACAGAGATCTTACTGCCATCTTCCAGCAAAAATTGGAGTACATTTGATTTGGGCAGATCCAGGGGAGTCTTCGCCCCGGTGAGGTTGTCTGTACTTTCCTGTTCCAGGTAGTCACGTATGGTAACAACCGGTGATCCGATCAGCTTGTCTGGCGGATTCTTCCTGAAACCAGCCATTATCTGCTGGATCTCTTCAGCTCCTGACTTCCCTTTCCTGACCACATTGAACAGGGACTCCTGGTACAGGGAGAATTTCAGGTACATCTCTATCAGGATGTCATACATGCTTTTGTCGCGACTACGTGCCCATGCAGCAATCTCAGCCAACATTGAACAGGAGGTAATTGCATCTTTGTCCCTCACAAAATCCCCGATCATAAATCCATAACTCTCCTCACCTCCTCCAATGAAGGTCATATGATCTTCATTCTTCTTGATAATGTCAGCAATGAATTTGAAACCGGTCAGCACATCCCAGTAGGGTACTTTATAGTGGTTGGCCATATCGGCAATCAGTTCGGTAGTCACAATCGTTTTTACAATATACTCTTTACCTGTTAGCTTACCCCGTTCGGACCATTGCGACAAGAGGTAATAAGAGAGCAGGGAGGCGGTCTGGTGACCGTTCACCAGGATCAGTTTCCCGCTGTTGTCCCGGATGGCGATCCCTACACGGTCGGCATCAGGATCGCTGGCCATCACCAGGTCAGCACCCACTTCATCGGCTTTTTTCAGGGCCATATCCAGGGCGGCAGACTCTTCAGGATTGGGAGATACCACGGTGGGGAAATTTCCATCCACCACATCCTGTTCAGGAACATTATAGATATTTGTGAACCCCATTTTTTTCAGGGCTCTGGGTACCATTTCCACCCCGGTTCCATGGATGGGGGTGTAGACAATTTTTATATCCGGGTGGGCTGCAATAACTTCAGGATTAATCGATTGCTTAACTACTTCATCAATGTAGAGGGCATCCATCTCCTCACCCAGGGTGATTATCTGCTCTCTATCTCCATCGAATTTTACATCCCCGATGGATTTGATATTCTGCACTTCCCGGATGATGTTCACATCATGCGGATTGATGATCTGACCACCATCTTCCCAGTAGACCTTATAACCATTGTACTCCTTGGGATTATGTGAAGCGGTGACCACAACACCGCTCTGACAACCCAGCTGCCGGATGGCGAAACTGAGTTCGGGAGTGGGCCTTAATCCGTCAAAAAGGTAAGCTTTGATTCCGTTGGCCACACAGATCTGGGCTGTGATCTCTGCAAACAGAGGACTGTTGTTACGGCAATCATGCGCCACTGCCACACTGATCTCCTTCCTGTGGCTGAACTGCTCCAGCAGATAGTTGCAAAGTCCCTGGGTAGCCATACCAACGGTATAGATATTCATGCGGTTGGTCCCCACACCCATAATCCCACGCAGTCCACCGGTACCAAATTCCAGATCGCGGTAAAAACTTTCGATTAACTCCGTCTCATTGCTGTCGAGCATTTCGCGAATGGCATTTTTGGATGCATCGTCGATGGGACTGTTGAGCCACTCCTCTGCTCTGTTCCTGACCTCATTCAGGATATTTTGATTCTCCATGGGGTTTATGTGTTTATATCAGATTATGAATGCATCGCTCCAGGCTTATTCTCCAGTAGGGTACATCTACTCCATAAACTTCCTGGATCCTGGATTTGTTCATTACGGTATAAGCCGGTCGTTTTGCCGACCCGGAAAATTCGTGGCTCTCGATGGGTATAACTTTGGCTCTGCAGCCGATCATTCGGCAAATTTCCATGGTTATGTCGTACCAGCTGCAAACCCCGCTGTTGGAGTAGTTAAAAATGCCCGGGACAAACTGTATCATATCAGATTCCACATCTGAGATGATCTGCATAATGGCTCTTGCCAGGTCCTCAGCATAGGTGGGAGAACCGACCTGGTCGTATACCACCTTCAGGTCGCTTTTCTGATCCATCCGGTTGATCATGCTCTTTACGAAATTTTTTCCGAATACACTGTAAAGCCATGAAGTACGAACGATCAGGGCCCGGGGATGTCCTCTCAATACATTTTCTCCTTCAAGTTTTGTTCTGGCATATACTCCCAGGGGTGCAGTTGGGTCATCCTCTCTGATGGGCCGTGGCTGCTCGCCCCGGTATACATAATCTGTGGAGATATGGATGATACGGACAGATCTGAATTCCTCTAAGCAGTTCTTGAAATTGATAAGGATATCCCGATTTAGTTTCATTGCCTGGTCAGGCTCCAATTCGGCTCGCTCCACATCTGTATAGGCTGCGCAATTGATAATAAAATCGACAGGATGTGATGTCAGGTATGATTTCAGTGCTTTCAGATTGGTTGCATCCAGCTCCTCAACATCCGTAAAAGTGTAGGTTTGCCGGAATCTGTTACGCATTTTTTTTAACTCTCTTCCAAGCTGACCATTTGCCCCGGTTACCAGTACATGACTCATACTATTAAGTTTTAAGTTGTTTTAAACAGGGCAGAATTCTGTCCCTCTCTGAAACTATTGCATTTTCAGGATCAATCCTCCAGTCAATCTGCAGATCAGGATCATCAAAGCGGATTCCCGATTCGGATTCGGGATGATAGTAGCGATCGCATTTATAGAGAACTGTGGCATGGTCCGAAAGGACCGATAGTCCATGAGCAAATCCTCCTGGAATCAGCAACTGCAAAAAGTTTTCTGCACTAATCTCCAGTCCGAACCATTTTCCATAGGTGGGAGAACCGGGCCGGATATCAACTGCCACATCAAAAATGGCACCTTCAGTAACCCGGACCAGTTTGGACTGTGCATGGGGTTCTTTCTGATAGTGCAGGCCACGGATCACACCATAGGAAGAGCGTGATTGGTTATCCTGGATAAATTCATAATCAACTCCATGCTGGTCCAGTCTCTCTTTGTGATAACTCTCATAAAAAAATCCCCTGGGATCTTTAAAGATTCTGGGCTCCAGAACCAGAAGCCCTTCAATGCCGGTTTCTTTCACTTTCATCATTACTAAATATCAGAGTCTTGAAGCGTTTCCCTGGCTACGGTGAACAGGTACTGACCATAGGAGCTGTTACGCATTGCTTCGGCAAGTGCGAGCAGTTGTGTTTTATTGATATACTCCATCAGGTATGCAATTTCCTCTATGCAGGAGATTTTCAGCCCCTGTCGTTGTTCGATGGTTTGCATATAATTGGCAGCTTGCAGCAGGCGCTCCTGTGTGCCTGTGTCCAGCCATGCCATGCCCCTTCCCATGACCCGTACCTGCAGCCGCTTCTCCTCCAGATAGAGCCTGTTCAGGTCGGTGATCTCCAATTCCCCCCTTTTGGAAGGCTTTAGTGATTTTGCCTTCTCGATCACATCATTACTGTAGAAATAGAGTCCGGTTACAGCATAATTTGATTTGGGATTTTCCGGTTTCTCTTCCAGGTTCAGTACCTGTCCGTTTTTGTCAAAATCAACCACACCATAACGATTCGGATCGGTAACATAGTAGCCAAAGACTACCGCGCCATCTTCAAGAGCTGCTGCCTGCCTTAATGTATTACCGAAACCATGCCCATAGAAGATATTATCACCCAGGATCAGACAGACAGGCTCCTTGCCGATGAACTCTTCACCTATCAGGAAAGCCTGTGCCAGTCCGTCGGGCGAAGGCTGAATGGTATAACTCAGAGTGAGTCCGAGCTGACTGCCGTCATCTAACAAGGTTTGATAGAGATGAAGGTCCTCAGGGGTAGAGATAATAAGAATCTCCCTGATACCCGCCAGCATAAGCACAGAGAGTGGGTAGTAGATCATAGGTTTGTCATAGACCGGAATGATCTGTTTGGAGATGGACCTTGTAATGGGGTGAAGGCGAGTACCAGCGCCTCCGGCCAGAATAATACCTTTCATATCAGCTGTTTAAGAGATGATTAAAGTAAGTAATGGTTTTTTCAAGTCCGGCTTCAAGTTCCACTACCGGGCTCCATCCGTCCAGGATCTTCTTCGCCAGGCTGATATCAGGCTGGCGCTGAACCGGGTCATCCTGTGGCAGGGGCAGGAAGCTGATCTTCGACCTGGAACCGGTCATTGAGATAATCTTTTCGGCCAGTTCAAGGATGGTAAACTCTTCAGGATTTCCAATATTGACCGGACCTGTAATATTATCGCCCGTTTGCATCATCCGGATCATTCCTTCAAGCAGATCGTCCACATACTGGAAACTTCTTGTCTGCGATCCATCCCCATATATGGTTATCTCCTGGTTCTGAAGTGCCTGGACAATAAAATTGGATACAACCCTGCCATCATTGGGGTGCATTTTGGGACCGTAAGTGTTGAAGATTCTGATGATCTTGATTCTCACCTGGTTTTGTTGATGATAATCGGTGAAGAGGGTCTCGGCACAGCGTTTTCCTTCATCATAGCAGGAGCGCACTCCGATAGGGTTTACATTTCCCCAGTATGATTCGGGCTGGGGGTGGACAGTGGGGTCTCCATAGACCTCACTGGTGGAGGCCTGTAACACCTTTGACCTGATCCGTTTGGCCAGTCCAAGCATATTGATGGCTCCCATCACTGAAGTTTTAATAGTTTTAATGGGATTGTACTGATAATGAATGGGAGAGGCCGGACAGGCCAGGTTATAAATTTCATCCACCTCCACAAAGTAGGGGGTTATCACATCGTGTCGGATCAGTTCAAAATAGGGATTTTCGAGCAGATGGGTGATGTTTTTTTTGGATCCGGTGAAATAGTTATCCAGGCAGAGTACTTCATGGCCCTCCCGAAGCAACCGTTCGCACAGATGTGATCCAATAAAACCAGCCCCTCCGGTGACAAGAATTCGGTTCATTTTAATCACGGTTTAACAGGTTGCTTTCCAATACTATAATAGGTAAAACCATGCTCCTGCAACTCCTCGGCATCATAGATATTGCGTCCGTCAAAAATCACCTTCTCCCGCATCAGCTTTTCCAGCACATTGTAATTCAGCACACGAAATTCCGGCCATTCAGTTACCACAACAAGTCCGTCTGTATCGATCAGCGTCTCATATTTATCACTGCAAAATTCAATTTTATCTCCCAGGAGCTTTTTGGCCTCTTCCATGGCGACGGGGTCATAGGCTCTGATTTTCACACCCTCCCTGGTAAGTTCTTCTATGATACGAATGGAGGGAGCTTCCCGCATATCATCGGTATGGGGCTTAAATGAGAGGCCCCAGAGACCAATCTTTTTGCCATTTAGTGAATGACCGTAATGATCTTTTAATTTAGCTGGTATTACCGCTTTCTGGTTCTCATTAACCAGTTCCACCGCTTTCAGGATCTCCAGGGAACGGTTGTATTCATCTCCTGTGCGGATCAGTGCCTTTACATCTTTTGGAAAGCAACTTCCTCCATAACCTGCACCGGGGTATATGAACTTGTTTCCAATACGTGTATCACTTCCAATTCCTTTTCTGACCATATTTACATCGGCTCCCACTACCTCACATAAATTGGCAATGTCGTTCATGAAACTGATTTTTGTGGCGAGCATGGAGTTGGCTGCATATTTGGTCATTTCGGCCGATGTGATATCCATAAAGATGATGGGGTGTCCATTGAGCAAAAATGGTTTATAAAGCCTGCGCATAATCTTTTCGGCGCGTTCAGAATCTGTTCCGATTACAATCCTGTCGGGTTTTAAGAAGTCATTAATGGCTGCGCCCTCTTTCAGAAACTCCGGATTGGATGCCACATCAAATTCTATCTGACTATCTCTTTTTTTCAGGGCACCGGCAATCTTCTGCCTGACCTTTTCGGCAGTTTTGATGGGAACCGTGCTCTTGGTGGCAATGACCAGATAATCCTGCATATGTTTTCCGATTTCATCTGCAACGGTCAATACATATTGCAGGTCGGCACTCCCATCTTCATCCGGAGGGGTTCCTACGGCGATGAATACAGCTTCACAATCCACCAGGCTCTCTTCCAGGCTGGTGCTAAAAAAAAGACGATCATTTTCCATATTATTCCTGACCATGTTTTCCAGTCCGGGCTCATAGATGGGGATAATCCCCTGTTTCAGATTTTCGATCTTCTTTTTATCAATGTCTACACAAGTTACAGTAATGCCTGTTTCGGCAAAACAGGTACCCGATACCAGGCCAACATACCCTGTTCCAACTACAGCTATCTTCATATTCAGAGGATTTAATTAAAGATAGGTAAAGTTAATTTTTTTAATGCATACCTCAGCATGATGGTTTTCTACTTTTGAAATGCGATGGGGGGAGTTGTTGTTGCACTGTGACCTAAAAGATTGCAGTTGATGGTTTTTCAAGGGGTTTAGATCTCCTTTTTTTGGGCATTTACACTCAATTTATTAACTTTGCGGCTTGTTAAAGCAATTATAATGTCTAACTTATTAATTTTAAGAGAATTATCTAATGTCTAACGAGAGTAAAAAGGTGGATCCCAACGAAGTTGAGGAGAGAGCCAACGAACCCAAAACAGCAACCGCAACCGAAGGAACCTCAACCGAAGGACCTGAGGCGGAAGCCGCAACCGAAGGAACCGAAGCGGCAGCTGAGGAACAACCTGAGGAACAACCTGAGGAACAACCGGCAACCGCAACCGAAGGAACCTCAACCGAAGTACCTGAGGCGGAAGCCGCAACCGAAGTACCTGAGGCGGCAGCTGAGGAACAACCTGAGGAACAACCCGAAGAACAACCTG
>DAOWNM010000192.1 GCA_030642565.1 Bacteroidota bacterium
ATCACAAACCATCCACGAAGGGTTTACGGACCACGACCTCAAACAATCCTTCTACACCGACCACCAGATCTTTGAACGGTATCACAAATTCAGGTTCCACGACCGGTTCAGTAAAAAGGAGTCTGTTTCGGTCAAAGAGCTAATGGGTCTCAACCCTGGCGATTATGTGGTGCATGTTGACCATGGAATCGGAATATTCGGGGGACTGGAAAAGATCGAGGTGAACGGGAAGATCCAGGAGGCGATCAAGCTGGTTTATAAGGATAAAGATGTACTCTATGTCAATATCCACTCCCTGCACCGCATCACTAAGTACAAGGGGAAAGATACAGGTCCTCCTAAAATCTATAAGCTTGGCACCGGTGCATGGCAGAAGCTGAAAAGCAATACAAAGAGGAAGGTACAGGATATTGCCCGTGAACTGATCCTGCTATATGCCAGAAGAAAGGACCAGAAGGGATTTGCATTTTCGGCGGACACCTACCTGCAGCAGGAACTGGAATCATCTTTTATCTATGAGGATACTCCCGACCAGTTAAAGGCAACCGCAGATGTAAAAGCAGGTATGGAAGCGGGATTCCCCATGGACCGGCTGGTGTACGGCGATGTGGGATTCGGGAAGACCGAAGTGGCTATCAGGGCTGCATTTAAGGCGGTCACCGATAGTAAACAGGTAGCAGTCCTTGTCCCCACCACAGTACTTGCGTTCCAGCACTACAATACTTTCAGGGAAAGGTTAATGGGGCTCCCCTGCACAGTCGACTACCTGAGCAGATTCCGTAGCATGGCCGACCAGCGAAAGATCGTGTCAAACCTGAAAGAGGGGAAGATTGACATCATTATCGGAACCCACAAACTGGTGGGAAAGGAGATCGAATTCAAGGATCTGGGATTGCTGATTATCGATGAGGAGCAGAAATTCGGAGTGGGCGTGAAGGAGAAACTGAAACAGTTGAAGCTGAATGTAGATACGCTAACCCTGACAGCCACTCCCATTCCAAGGACCCTGCAGTTCTCCCTTATGGGATCGCGCGATCTCTCCATCATCAACACACCGCCACCCAACCGCCACCCCATTATCACTGAGTTGCACCCCTTTAACGAAGAGATCATCAAGGAGGCCATTGAATATGAGGTGAGCCGCGGCGGACAGGTTTTCTTTATTCATAACAGGGTTCAGAATATCATGGAGATAAAGGAGATTGTAGACAGGGTGGTTCCGGGAATCAGGTCGGTGGTGGCACATGGTCAGATGGAAGGCAGGAAGCTGGAATCTGTGATACTCGATTTTATGCAGGGAGATTACGATGTGCTTGTCGCTACCACCATTGTGGAATCGGGGCTGGACATTCCCAATGCCAATACAATAATTATCAACAACGGCCAGAACTTCGGATTGAGTGATCTGCATCAACTCAGGGGCCGGGTTGGACGATCAAATAAGAAGGCTTTCTGCTATATCTTTGCCCCACCAGTGACCCTTCTTTCGACGGAAGCCAGAAGGAGGCTGAAGGCAGTGGAAGAGTTCTCCACCCTGGGGAGTGGTCTTAACATTGCTCTGCAGGACCTGGATATCAGAGGTGCAGGCAACCTGCTGGGCGCTGAACAGAGCGGTTTTATTGCCGATATTGGCTTCGATACCTATAACAGGATCCTCAATGAAGCCATCTCCGAACTGAAAGAGACTGAGTTCAGCGGGCTCTATGAGAAACCCGTTGAAACGACCCCTGAAGAGACCCTGTTCCTTGCTGATTGTCACATCGATACAGACATGGAGTTGCTTTTCCCGGACCAGTATGTCTCCAACATCAGTGAAAGGGTGGAACTCTACAGGAAACTGGATGCCATTAAAGATGAAAAGGGGCTGGTGGAGTTCAGGGAGATGCTCCTGGATCGGTTCGGGGTTCTCCCCGCTCCTTCAGAACAATTATTGAAGGTGGTTCAGCTCCGCTGGCTTGCGCAGCGAACAGGTGTTGAAAAAATAGTATTGAAAAAGAGCATTCTGATCACGTATTTTGTAAGCAACCCCGAATCACCCTTCTATAGCTCACAGAAGTTCAAAGAGGTGATACGGAATATACAGGCCAATCCGGGCATCTTCAGGATGCGCGAAGAGCAGGAGAAACTGAGCCTGAGAAGCGATCATGTAAACAGTGTTGAAGAGGCGTATCAAATTGTGCTGAGACTGAGTAACGGATATGAGAGATGAACCTGATTCTTGACCTGGGAAACAGTTATGGAAAGATTGCCGTATGCGACCACAACCGCGTGGTCGAAGCTGCTACCTATGAAAAAATCACCAGCCGGGAGATCTCCTACTTCCATATTCGGTACGGTGGACTGAAAGGCGCCATTATCTCATCGGTGGTTAACTATTCCAGGGAGATCATCGACTACCTGAGCAACCTGTACGTCACCTGCATCGAGCTGAATCACTCCACCCCCATTCCGCTTGAAAACAGGTACATCACTCCCGATACCCTGGGTTATGACCGTATTGCTGCAGCCGTAGGAGCATATACTATTTACCCGGGGAAGAACGTTCTGGTAATAGATGCCGGTACGGCCATCACTTATGATATTGTCACTTCGAAGGGCGAATTCGTGGGGGGAAACATCTCCCAGGGAGTGGAGATACGGTTTAAATCACTCAATAAATATACCACCCGTTTACCACACCTGGAACGTCCGGAAGAGATTCCGCCACTGGTGGGAAGGAGTACCCGTGAGGCTATACAGTCGGGAATTATAAACGGATTGCTGTTCGAAATGGACGGATTTATTGGTGCTATTAGTCAGAAATACCCTAAATTACAGGTAGTTTTAACCGGTGGCGATGCAAAATACTTTGTTGGAAAGTTAAAAAGTAGCATCTTTGTGGACCCAAATCTGAACCTGATCGGACTTAACAGAATATTGGAACACAATGCAGACAGAGAGATATAGTTCATTTATAGTCGGTTTAATAATCACCTTTATCATATCCACTCCCCTATTTAGCCAGTTTAATACCTATTCACCCTATACCCGTTTTGGGTTGGGCGATTTTGCCAAACAGGGTGTTGCCCAGAACCAGGCCATGGGGGGGACCGGACTGGCCCTGCATGAGAACAACAGAATTAACTACCTGAACCCTGCATCGTTTTCCGCACTGGACAGTACTTCGGTCTATTTTGATTTCGGAGTCAACTCTTTCCACAACCAGTACCAGACCGAAAATTACTCCAATACTTGGTGGAACATGAACCTGCACCATGTGGCCTTTGCCTCCTCTATGGGTAAATACTTGGGATTTTCGGCCGGACTCGTTCCCTACAGCAGCATAGGTTACAACATCAAACAGGAGTATAACGACTATACCCATGGGATGGCCATGGACACCTACTTCAAGGGAGAAGGTGGGATCATGAATTTCTATGCAGGGACCTCTGTCAAGCTGCTGGACCGCATCTCGCTGGGTGTGACCATGAATTACCTGATGGGCAAATTAACCCGGGAAAGAGCAGTGGATTTTCCAATGAATTCCGATTATTCGAATATTACTTCTACGGAGGAAATCAACCTGAGAAAACCTATCTTCACGCTGGGACTTCAGTACAAAGAGGTATTCGGCGACAAATTTTTCTTCTCTCTGGGTGGAGTCTATGATTTTAAAGCCAGTACCGAGCTTTCAAACGAGTATTTAATAAACAACGAGTTCTACCCGGATAAACCCTCCTGGCTCAATGATTCTGTTCAGATCGATCCGGTCTATATCTTAGGTGAGGATACTGTACTCAACACACTTCATATCCCGCAAAAGGTAGGGGTGGGAATTGCACTCGGGATTCCTGATAAGCTAATTATCACCGGCGACTATTATATGCAGGACTGGAGCAATGTCATGTCGGGCGAAAACTACTCCACAACCAATGCCACATCCATGCACTTCGGGGCTGAATATACACCCAATGGGGAAGCTCTCAGGGGGTATCATAAACTGATGACCTATCGCCTGGGAGGGTATTACTACAATTCATACCTGATGGTCAATGAACACCAGTTAGAGGACTATGGCATAACTTTTGGGGTAGGGTTACCTATAAAAACATTAAAGTCGAGCATCAATCTGGGTTTCACTCTGGGTACCAGGGGTACAACAGAGTACAATTTAGTGAAAGAAAATTATGGAATTATCACATTTAGTGTAACTTTACACGACTTGTGGTTCAGAAAAAGGAGATTTGATTAAACCACCATTATATTGAACAGCATGAAAACGAAAGCCCTCAAAACCATCCTGTTGACAGCAATGTCTCTTTTGTTTGTCCTACCTGTTATTTCACAGAAAGGAATCGAGGACGGATCAAAATATGGTAAAGGCCAGGACAGTATTAATTGTATTAAAAACCTGTCGCTCTACAGGGAGTTTTTCAAACACAGCAACTACAAAGATGCCATTCAACCATGGCGAAACGTGTTTGGCGAATGCCCTGCTGCCAGTGAGCGGATGTATGTGGAGGGAGTCACCATGTACCGCAAGTTTATCGAGTCCTCTTCAGTGCCGGAACGAACAGAGGGGCTGGTAGATACCCTTCACATGATTTACGACAGGAGGATGAAGTATTTTGGCGGAGAAGGAAATGTGCTGGGAAGAAAGGGAATTGATCTGTTGCGCTACCGCAGGGCCGATATTGAATCTGTTGAGGAAGCGTACAGAATCCTGAAGCGCAGCATTGATTTGCAGAAGAATAAATCCAAGGAGGCGACAATGGTTACCTTTATTTCGGCCAGTATTACCCTGAATCAGAAAGGAAAAATCGACGACAACCAGGTCATTGAAGATTACTTTATGGTGACTAAGATTATCGATAAATTGCTGGACAAAAGTTCCCGTTGGCCACGAGCCAAGGCATCTATTGACGATAACATGATTAAGAGCGGTCTGCTCACCTGTGATGCGCTCAATAGCTATTTTAAACCCCAGTATGAGGCGAAAAAGAGTGATGAGAAATTTCTTGAAAACGTAATCAGGTTCTATAAATCTGCAGGTTGTGACAGGGCCGACCTCTATGTGACCGCTTCAGAACAGATGTACAGGATTGACCCGGGTCCGGAATCGGCACACCAGCTTGCGATCCTGCTTATTGCCAAGAGTGACTTCCAAAAAGCAGCCAACTACCTGAAAATGGCTGTTGTTGGAGAAAACATTGAGAACGAAACCAGGGCAGAATGGTTCTATGAGCTGTCCATTGTTAGCAGTGCCAACAAAGACTATTGCGATGCCATCGCTTATGCACGGGAAGCAATTGCCCGTAAAAGCGATTATGGAAAAGCATATATGGCACTTGGAGACGCCATTATCTCCTCCCGGAATAATCTGGGTGACGATTTTGAGAAGCGTACTGCATTCTGGGTAGCTGCTGACAAATATGCAAAGGCCAAATCAGTGGATCCAAGTATTGCGGCGGATGCCAACAAGAAGTTGAGCGATTATGCCATTCAGTATCCCAACCATGAGGAGGTATTCTTCAGGGATCTAAAAGATGGCGACTCCTACCAGGTGAAAGGCTGTATCAACGAATACACCACCGTCAGATCGAGGAAATAAGACCGGAGAACATC